>CAIZYV010000045.1 GCA_903937325.1 Candidatus Falkowiibacteriota bacterium
AATATATTCTATTAATTTATCAATTATTTCTTTATCTTTTTTACCTCTATTTTTAATCCTATAGCCATCTTTCAAGCTAAACCTATGGGCGGCTAAAAAATTTTCTGGCTGCAAAGTATAAGCGGCCATCTCTTTATAATTAACCTATTTATACTCTAACACATAATTATATTTAGAAAAACAGGACGTGGATTCGAACCAATATGGACCAATAAAATCAAGGGGTTTATGTAATTTGCTACAAATATCCCAAAAAGGTTCGAACTGGCTTGGAGCTTAAAATGTGTCTAATGTTAAAACAAAAACAGGCTTTTAAAACCTGTTTTTGTGTTTTGCTCGGGGACAGGGATTCGGCCACACGTCGCTAAGTCTCGCTTGTCTCACTTCGTTCGACTGCGCTCACTAAGCGCTCTGGCCTGGCCTCGCGGTGCTCACTGCCTTCGCCTAAAGCTCAGGCAGTTTCACACATCGCTCCGGCTTTCTCATCCCTGCCGCAAGCCACTCAAGTGGCTTGCTTCCCCTTCGCTCGTATCAAAAAAGCGCCAAAAGGCGCTTTTTCTCACTCGCTCGGGGACAGGGATTCGAACCCCGATAAACAGGACCAGAACCTGTTGTCCTACCATTAGACGATCCCCGAATAAAAATAGCTTTATTACTTAAAGCCATTTTTGCTGATATTGGTATTATAACAATTACTTATTTTTTTTCAAGGGCTTCTTTACCATCCCCTTTCTCTATTTCCCTTTTCGGGCGCATTAAAGGGAAAAGTGTGACTTCTCTAATCGGCTTATCGGCCATAAAGGCAAATAATCTTTCCCCAACACCAAAACCGCAGGTCGGCGGCATGCCGTGTTCTAGCATCTCAACAAATTCCCAATCGGGCATCATTGCTTCTTTATCACCTCGATCAATAAGTTTTTGTTGTGCTTCAAAGCGTTCGCGCTGATCAACTGGATCATTTAATTCCGAAAAACCATTACCAACTTCACTGCCAGCGATAATTACTTGAAATCTTTCCGTTAACTCGGTATTTTCTTCTTTTGCCTTGGAAAGAGGCGAAACTAATTTCGGATGGTTAACAAGAAATACTGGTCCAGCGATATTGCGGCGGCAATATTTCCACAAAGTATCAGTTAATCTTTCTCTGTTATCTCCCTCATATTTAACTTTTAATTCATCCAACTTTATCTTCATCTCTTTTTCTGTTGCTTTTAAGACATCAATACCGGTCTTATCTAGCACTGCCTGCCGATAATCTAAACGAGGCCATTCCCCAGCTAAATCATATTCCATCCCCTTGGTACTGAATTTAGTGCGGCCAAAAACTTTTTCAGCGATTTCCTGATACATCTCTTGCACTAATTTCATGCCAGATTCGTAATTTGCATAAGCCCAATAGAATTCCATATTCGTGAATTCTTGGAGATGATCGGGGCTGGAGCCTTCATTGCGGTAAACGCGGCCGATTTCAAAAACTTTTTCAAAGCCGGCGGCCATCAAACGCTTCTGCCATAATTCACCAACAGAAATACGCAAAAAAACATCAAGGTCAAAATCATCGTGATGAGTGCGGAAAGGGTTAGCTTCAGCGCCACCGGTCGTTGTTTCTAAAGTCGGGGTCTCGACTTCAAAAAAAGCATGGCGTTTCATAAAATCACGAATTACCTCCCAAAATAATGCTTTTTTATAAAATAATTCCCTAGTATCGGGGTTAAGTAAAATATCAAGATAACGGCGGCGATAACGCTCATCCTCATCTTTTAGTCCATACCAAGCATCCGGAATTGGCGCAATTGCTTTAGTTAAAAGACGCCATTCTTTAACCATTAAACTTTTTTCTCCTCGATGAGTTAAAAAGGCCACTCCGTCAGCTTCGATAAAATCACCCGTATCAACAGATTTAATAAAAAGCTTATAACTCTCATCACCTAATTCTTTTTTAGAAAAAGCCAATTGAATAGTGCCGGAGACATCTTCTAAATTAGCAAAAGTAAGATTACCGTGACTACGTAAACTGCGCAGGCGCCCGGCTAAAATAAGCCTTTCCTGAGAATCATTAAATTTATCAAAATTAGAAAAAATCTGAGCCACTTCATGATCACGTTTAGTGGACGAGGGATAAGGGTTTATACCGGATGCCTTTAAAAAAGCCAGCTTTTTTAAGCGCTCTTCACGTTCACTGCCGGGGACGAGATTTTGTTCCGTGCTCATATATTTTAATCGATTTTAACGATTTTATATTCCACTTGCCCTCTGGGTGTTTCCACTTTTAACACTGCCCCTTTTTTCTTTCCCAAAAAAGCAACACCTAAAGGCGATTCGTTGGAAATTTTACCGTTTAAAGGATCGGCCTCATTAAAACTAACTAGAGTATAACTTTTTTCTTTACCGTCAGATTTTACAGTAACGTGTGATCCCATGGTAACTTCTTCATGACCACCAGAATTATCAACCACAGTCACATTCTTTAACATATTAATTAATTCTAAAACGCGACCTTCATTTAAGGCTTGAGCATCCTTTGCTTCACTGTATTCAGCGTTTTCACTTAAATCACCGAGATCTTTAGCACGTTCAATACGTTCAGCAATTTCTCGGCGCTTGACGGTACTAAGATGATTAAACTCATCCTGTAATTTGTCATAGCCCTCTTGAGTGATGATTTGATCAGACATAAATAAAAATTAAGATTAAAGCGTTTGCTTGAATATTCAGCGCAAACGCGGCGATTAGTATGTATTATAAATGATTTTTTTTGATAAAACAAGAGGAAAATAAGAGAAAACTCAAGCCCAAGGGGTGATTAAGATAGGGTGTAAATATGTTGACAATCATTAAAAATAATAGGCTAGTAAAAAGAGCTAGATAAATTGTGGATGATTCTTTTCGAGCTTGCTTATACAGACTTTTTAGTAAAAATAAGAGGAAGACAAGATAAATTCCCAAACCGATAAAACCAATTTTTAGCCAAGTATCAAGATAGGCCCACTCAAAAGCATAACTGGTATACCAACCATTGGGATTTTTAGCAAGAACTCGCGGATCTTGAGAATAATAAGAGACTTCTGCGCCAAAGCCCTGCCCTAATAAATAATTGTGGCTAATCGATTGCCAAAGGTTAGGTAGGAGCGCCCAGCGCGAAGCGACAGCCGCTTCGTTCCCTTGAAAAGCTAAACGATCAGCTAGAGCGCCGGCTGAGAGTCCGGCCTGAGGATCAGGAAAAGGAAATTTAACCGTTATAAAAATTAAGAAAGCGGCACCAACTAAAGATATCACAAAATAAAAGATGGCGCGGATATATTGGCGCCAAGCAAAACGAAAATAAAAAATTGCACTAATTATCCCAGCTAAAGCAAAGGCTAACCAAAAACTGCGCGACATACTGATAATAATTGTCGCCAAGAACAAAGACAAAGCAGAAATTAAAGACCAAAATTGCCAGCTTCGCCAAGAAGAAACTTTAAGCCGGGGCCAAAAGGCCAGAAAAAAAGCAATTGGCATAAATATCTGTGACTGGATAAAAACTCTCTGCCAACCGCCACCCATGGCCGTTATCTCACCTATACCACTACGTCTTAACCAAAGATAGATGTCGGGCATGACAAGTAAATTGTGGGAAAAAATAAAAAGAAAAATGAGGGTCTTTAAGGCTAAAAAAAGACTAGCTAAGAAAAATACTTTTATCAATCGCTCTGGTTGCCCCGTATCTTCTTTTTTATAAACTAATAATATGGGAATAATCAAGCTTAAATATAACCAAGCATTAACATCGCTTAAGATATTAATTGGCGCATGCCTGTTTGTTAAACCGCGTATAAGGGCTATTAAAATGAAAAAAGCAAAAAGTAAAAGAAAGGGCCAAAAGGGGTAAGAACGTCCATATTTTTCCCAAGTCTTTCGCCAACCCTGGCGGCTAATTATAATCAAACTCGCCAGCATCAAGGCCGCCCAAATAGCTAAACGTAGAGATATGGGGAAATTAAAAATAACAGCGGAAAAAAGATGGCCCTTAGAGCCAATAACTAATTCAACTAAAGCTAGTAAAACGCCATTTTCTAAAGAATATAAAGACAAGAAAAAAACCGCCGCAAAAGAGACGATTAAACAATAAGGCTGTAAAAATGGCAGAAAATAAGCGGTAAAAGAAAGTAATTCTACCAGAATTATCAGAGAAAAAAGAAAAAAATAAGGATGGCGAGGCTTAAATAACGACATAATTTTACCAAGAAACTAAAGTGCCGACACCCAATCGGCAAGCCTGACTACGACCGGCATTTATTTCCAACACTGCGTCTACTGGTGCGCCGCTATGATAAGAACTGCTCGGATGAGCGTCTTCAGGGGGCAAATCATGATATAAATTAATTATACGATGGTCACGGATAAAAACAATATCTAGAGGAAAATTCATTTTTCTCATAACAAAAGTACGATCGGAGGTATCGGCAAATAAAAAAAGCATGCCTTCGTCTGCTGCTATTTTATTTCTCCCGGACAAACCTCGATATTGTCCATAGGCACTCTGCACTTTTTCTACTTGAAAAATACACGCGCCCGCTTGTAAGTTTTGTTTATTTTTTAATAAAAAAATAACGAAAAAAACAAGAATGATAAAAAATAAACCCGTACTTGTTAGACAGAATACCTTATGATGATGATAATATTTTTTAGTTATCTCAAGCCAAGCCATGCTTTTGTTTAATAATTACCATTGCCGCCTTATATTTTTTCACGCTAGGTAAAAAGGGGCATAATTTATAAGCGAAAGAAGGTAGCCAAGAACTGATATTTCCTCCGGTAGCAATCTTAAATAAAGTTTTTTCTAACCAAACACCACTTTTCCCTTGTGCGAGCATCGTTAACCACAAGTCCCAATCTTGAAATTTTTTAATACTTTCATCCCAGCCACTAACAGGAAAATCAGAACGACGAATAAGCGCCATTGTATGAATATAAGGAGCTAAGCGTAGTTTTGCCGCTTCAAAAGGGCCAACCTTAAAAAGTTTATTACCCCAAAGAAAAGAAGGATAGGCATAACTAGCCGAAGGATTATTTTGTAAGACTTGCCAAAGAGATTGTAAAGCTTCCGGACATAGATCGGCGTCAGCATCACAAAAAAATAAATATTCACCTTGTGCCTCCCTGAATCCTCGGTTGCGGGCAGAAGGAGCGCCGTGGTTATCTTGATTAATGAAAACAAAACGATTATTTAACTTTGTCTGCGAGCTGAATTCGGTAAATATTTTTTCCGGGTCATCTTTTGAACCATCATTAACGACGATAATCTCCCAGTCATTCATTTCTTGGTCAGCGATGCTTTTTAAAGTAACAGCTAATTTTTTTGCTTGGTTATATACGGGAATAATAATAGAAATCATAAGCTTTAGAGATTATTTAAGCGCTCTTTTAATTTTTTCGCCTGCCCCGGCCAAGAAAAGTTTTTTTCTGCTCTTTCCCTGCCTCTAACACCTAAGGCGGTAGCTTCCTCAGGATTACTCATTAAACGATCAAGTGCTTTTGCAATGTCTTGCGGATCTTCTGGGTCAACTAAAAGTCCATTCAAACCATCAATAACAGCATCACCGACACCGCCGCTTCGACCAGCGATGACTGCTTTAGACATTAAATTAGCCTCTAAATAAACAATTCCAAAACCTTCAAAGTCACCATCTAAATCTCGAGAACTGCTTATAAATATATCACATAAGTTTAAACAAGACCATTTTTCTTTTTCGTTTAAAAGCCCAGCAAAAATTATTTTGTTCGCTAAAGGACTCTGTGCCGCTTGTTCTTTAAGAGCAATCATCTCAGGACCATTGCCGGCTAATAAATAAAGCCAATTTGAATATTTTACCAACTCTAAAGCTTTAATTACTTGATCAAAACCCTTGCGCTTAACTAAACGTCCAATAGAAAAAATTATTTTCTTTCCCGATAAATCATACCGCTCGCGATAATCGGCTTGAATTTTAGCATCGCTTTGACCGACACTGGCGCCGGGATGAAGAAGAAAAATCTTATCTTGAGAATCAGGCAAAAAAGATAATAATATTTCCCTTACGCGCGAATTGGCACAAACTATTAATTGCGCTTTTTTCAAAATCAAACGAGTTAGCCAGCGCTTACGTGATATTTTTAAGGCAAAACTGAGATCCATGCCATGTAAGAAAATTCCGAATTTAAACGGGAAAATAAAATTTAATAATAAAGCAACGGTACCGAGAGGTAAAATTTGACCCAGAAAAACAAAATCGGGCTTTTCCCGTCTTAACACGCGCCATAAAGAAAAAATTGCCTTACGCCAGCACCAGGGCCCCTTAGAGCCAACTAAATCGCCATGATTATTATTTAAAAGCACCCAGCTGTCTTCCTGCGGCCAATTTTTCAGTAGATTAGCATAATAATTAGCGACGCCGCCGATCTGCGGAGGATATTCCAAAGTGCAAAGCAATAATTTCATAATTTAAGGTCGTTTAAAAGATGATAAAATACTGTTTAAATCAGCTTTTTTTAAAGCACCAAAAGACAAAAGACAAAAGAAATAAATCAGCGCGCCGCCACCAACCGCGATAAATATATTAAAATAAGGTTTACCTAAAACAATAATTAAAGCCATCAGTGCTGCCGCTATAAAAGTTTTATAAAACATTTTTAAATTCTTGGCTGGCCGATAGGCGATTAAACCACGAATAGAAAATAGCCCCAAAATAAGCATTAAAGCATTGCTGGCGAGCACTGTAATACTGGCGCCGACAGCCTGCCAGCGAGGAATCAATAAAAGATTTAATAATACGCTAAAGAGAGTCACAATAACCATATTAACAGTATTGCGCCTCTGCCGATCACAAGCATTTAATAATGATCCGACTGGAAAATTTAAGAAGATGAAAAAAATGGCAATAATAGCAATGCGTAAAGGCCAAATAGCTTCTGGACCAGCTTTAAATAGCGGTAAAACTTTATCAGCCAAAGCAAAAATACCAAAGATAATTGGTAAAGAGACAATTAAAAGATAATTCAAGGCTCTTTCAAAAGAAATCTGCAACTGTTCTCGATTATTCAACCAATAAGCGCTCATGGCCGGGTATAAGGAAGCGGTAAAGGCCATCGGTAAAAACTGCAAAGCAAAAATGAGCTTAAAAGCAATTTGATATAAACCAACTTGACCGAAGCCGGCAATAAAACCTAAAAGTAAGGAATCAAGATAAGTAAATAAGCGTTGAAAAATATTATAAAGAGCGAAAGGCCAGCTGATGTTAAATATTTGCCGTATTCTTGATTCTTGCCAAATTGGCCTTATTTTTAAAGATAGACGTTTTTTCACAATAAATCCGGAGTAAAGAAGATTAAAAGTGCTAGCCAAGACTAAGCTTCCTAGTAAAGCAGCGAGCGGCCAGCCGGAACGCATCACTAAAAAACCGGAAACAAGCACAATTATTTGAAAAACTATCGAAGCGATGCTTTCATATTTTAAATTATGGAAGCCGCGGGCTACCGAAAAAAAAGTATTGGTAAAAGAATCTAGGATCATGGAAATAGCGGATACGGCAATTAAAAGCAACAGAGCCCGATCATAAGCAAAAAAAGCAATACCTAAAGCTAGACAGACAGTAACAACCGCCAAAACAAGCTTCATCGCCAAAACACTTTGTAGCCATTCAGAGGCTCGATTCTGATCTTTTGCCACTTCCCTGGTTAAAGCGTTAGAAAAACCAAGATCAATAAATATAGCAAAGATGGTTGTGAAAGAAATCGCCGTGTAATACTGGCCCAGAGATTCTAAACCTAAAAAACGGGCCAAGAGAACAAAATAAGAAAAAGAGATGATTTTTTGGACAATCAAAGCGAGAGTTAGATAAGAAGTATTTTTGGCAATATTAGCTACTTTGTTCATAATAAAAAGAAAAAATAAAACCAGTCTTTCCCCAGTATACCAGGTATTGATTAATTTTTAAAGTTATGATATTATCGTAATACCAAAGAAAAAAATCAATTTTCTTTTTTTGTGCCTTTACCACAAAAATGGAAACAATTTCGAGGCTATTTTTTGCCTCTACACAAATTTATATGAAAAAAGACATCCATCCTAAATATCATACAGAATGTTTAGTCAACTGCGTTTGTGGTAATAGTTTTACGACTGGTTCAACTGTTCCGGAAATTAAAGTCGAACTTTGTTCTGCTTGTCATCCTTTTTATACTGGAAAACAGAAATTAGTCGATACTGCCCGCCGAGTAGAAAAATTTGGTATCAAGGTAGCCGCTAAAGATAAGGCCGCTTCCGGCATTAAAGGCAAGAAAGTTAAAAAAGCGGAGCGTGCTGAAGCTAAAGCCAACAAAGAAGTGACTGTAAAAACTAAAGATATTAAGAAAATAGCGCAAGTCACTCTGAATAAAAAATAAAAAAGACTTTTAAAAATAATTAGCCTTAATTATTAAGCTTTCTTTAAAGCAAAAATAATTAAAACGGGCTAATTATTTTTTTAAGAGCCACCTATACATGTACGAGGAAATTAAAAGTCGCTTTGCCGAAATTGAAAAGAAACTTTTTGATCCTGAGCTTTCTAAAAATCCTCAGGAAATGATTAAAGTTTCCCAAGCGCATGCCGCGATGAAATCTCTGATACAGCTTATAGCTGAGGAGGAACGCTTAGATAGCGAAATTACCGCTAACCAGGCTGTATTAACTCAAGAGACGGAAGCTGATTTTAAAGCCTTAGCTGAAGAAGAGCTGGCTGACTTTATTATTAAACGGGACAAGATACGAGAAGAAATTGAAGAGGAGCGTCATCCACAGGGGCCCAATGATCACAAACCGGCCATTATTGAAATAAGAGCCGGTACTGGCGGCGATGAGGCCGCATTATTTGCCGGCGATCTTTTTCGCATGTATGTCCGCTATTGTGAACGTCGTGGCTGGAAAACAGAAATGATTGACTCTAGCAGTATCGGCATCGGTGGTTTTAAGGAAATTATTTTTACCGTTAAAGGTCAGGGTGCTTTTGGTGCTTTAAAATATGAAGCAGGCACACATCGTGTGCAACGCGTTCCTGATACCGAAAAACAAGGACGCATTCATACTTCCACAGCGACTGTCGTTGTTTTACCGGAAGCAGAAGAAGTTGATATTGAAATTAAGCCAGGAGATATTCGCATTGATACCTTCTGTTCTAGCGGTCCAGGCGGCCAAAGTGTTAATACTACCTATTCCGCTATCCGCATCCTTCATTTACCAACTGGTTTAATAGTTAGTTGCCAAGACCAAAAATCACAGCATCAAAATAAAGAAAAGGCTTTACAAGTCTTGCGTTCCCGTCTTTTAGCACGGCAAGAAGAAGAACGGATGGCCTCGGATTCCAGCGCTCGTAAGGATCAAGTTGGCGCTGGTGATCGAAGTGATAAAATAAAAACCTATAATTTCCCACAAGATCGACTGACAGATCATCGCGTTGGCCAATCGTGGCACAACCTTAATTCACTTATGGACGGCGATTTGGAAGAAATAATTAAGACCGTCAAAAAAGCGATGCGCGCTTAAGATTATGATTAGTATTAATCAAGCCAGACAGTTATCGCCTTCACTTGGCCGGGAGATTCTCAGTCTCCTGGTTTTTGTTTGCCAGCGTGATTTAAGTTGGCTAATGACCCATCCCGAGTATTATCTATCCGCAAAACAAGAAAGACTTTTCCGCACTAAATATAAAAAACTAGAGCAAGGCTTCCCTCTTGCCTATTTGTGTAATAATCAAAATTTTTATAATTATCGCTTCGCCGTCTCCCCAGCTGTTTTAATTCCGCGCCCAGAAAGTGAGATTATTGTCGAAGAAGGCTTAAAATATGCCAAGCAACATAAAGATAAAAAAATAAGTTTTCTAGATGTTGGTACTGGCTCTGGAGCGCTTATTATTTCTTTAGCCAGCGAATTAAGAAAAGAAAATAAAAATCTCTATAGAAAAAGTAATTTTTTAGCTGGCGATATTTCCGCCCCGTCTTTAAAAGTAGCTACCGTCAATAGCCGTCGCTATCGCTTAACAAAAAAGATTATTTTCCGACGCGGCGACCTTCTCCAGCCTTTTGCGACTGATTTACGTTTGATGCCAGAGATGCTTTTTATCAGTGCTAATTTGCCTTATCTCACGCCAAGTGAGGCTTGGAACGAAAAAAGTATCTCTTATGAGCCTAAGTTAGCTTTAATAGGCGGTAAAGATGGTTTAAGTTTATATCGTCAATTGCTTAAATCTTTAAAAAAAATCTTAAGCAAAGACCAAAAATTTACATTAATCATGGAAATAAATCCCAAACAAAGTGTAGTTTTAAGTGCCTTTATCATGAGGATTTTCTCATCTATTAATATTAAAAAAGTGCCCGACTTGAATGGTCGCACACGTTTTTTGAAAATAAGCCGTTAAATTCTAATCTATCCTCGTATTATTGTCCGCAACTTCAATCCAGGTAATACCTGGATTTAATTTTATTTCCTCTTCATTATTATAATAATAACGAGTACGTTTATCTGTTTTTTTCTGCCAATAACCATCTTGGCAAAAACCATCGAGACAAATTTTTGCCTGCCCCCGACCATCAGTATCTATAGCCAATCGACCAGCTTTATCCAGAACTCGACTTTTTACTTGCTGAATAATAATATTTTTAGCAGTAATAGGCTGTTCTTCATCAGTACCGGCGAGACCGTTAAAAAAACGACTGTATTCGTTAGCGACAGAATCATAACGCCAGAGTGCTCGAAAATTAGAGCTAAAATAAATATTGATATCCGGAGAAGAAGATGCTTGCTCGCCACTTTCTTTAAATAGCCAAGCATCAGCTTCCGCTCGATTTAAACCTTTTTCTTTCAGATACAAACGCCAGGTATCAGCGCTAGTAAAAACATTATGGGGAGCGGGGCGAGAAGAGCTTTTATCTCGCCAGAAATAAGAAGCTTGATAGAATTCATTAAGATCATATAGAGAGGCACTCTTTAACTGATTTAAAGCCTCCTGACTACCGCCACAATGAATGAAAAGAGCCTTAAGTTCTTCTGCCCAGGTAACAAAATAAGGACGGGCGCTGCGTATCGGGCCAATAGCGCTTATATCAGCGTCAGCCGGGTAAATCGCTAAATAGCGAGTCATACCACCTTCTACCGGTGCTTCATAGACCAAAGAAGCCCGGCTTAAGCCTGATTGCGGCCTAGCCAAAACATCATTATCTAAAACTAGGGCAACCGGGAAAGCTTCGGCACTTTCCATCGGCACCATCACTCCATCCAAATAACGTTGGCGGCAATTAAGACAAGAGGAAGTCGCCGAAATATTTTCTAAATCATTATTTATTATCGTTTGATCTTTAGAAATTGGCTGAGCAAAATAAGACCAATCAGGCACAAAAATAAAATAATAAAGACCTAGAGCAGAAAAAGACAAAACAAAAAGGGAGGCAATTATAAGTGCCCTTCCCTTTTTTGAAAAATATCTTTTATTTTTATCCTCCATAGATCTAAACGTCTGTTCTTTACTTTTTCTCTGGCGCTGCCTTTACTTCCGTTTCGGCACCGGCAACCGGAGCGGTAACGGCGGCAACAACGGGTGTCTCAACCTCTACTTTCTTCGGTTCTTCAACACCGCAGACAACCTCATTGCCTTCATGATGCATTAATTCCATACCCTTAGGTAAAGCAATATCTTCCAAACGAATCATGTCGCCATATTCATTTAAGACAGAAATGTCTACATCAATGTGGTCGACTAAATCAACGGGCAAACATTCAACCGGAATTTCATGGATATTAACCAAAAAGACACCGCTTAATTCTTTAACTGCTTTAGATGCACCAATAAATTCGAAGGGGATTTCCGCCTTAACCTTTTCTTTCATATTAACCTTATAAAAATCAATATGGCTGAAAGTGCTCTTTAATGTATCTTTTTGTACAGCTTTAACTAATACCGGGAATTCAACACCTTCTAAACTAAGAGAAATTAGGTTAGATTCTCCTGCTTCGGCAAAAACTTTACTAAAAATGTTATAATTTATTTTCAGACTTTTGGTTTCAATGCCATTGCCATACAATACTCCAGACAAGTATTCTTTGGCTAATTTTTCCCTTTTTTCTCTAATTTCAGCTAATAATTTTAATTCCATAGATGCTGATTACGCGCTTTAAGCTCGAATACTGACCAGCCGGCGGCGCTTAATAATTAATTTTTGATTTGATAATGATATTTTCAATAATACCAGTTAAAATGAAAAGTGAGAAGATTGAGCTACCGCCATAACTAATAAACGGTAGAGATAGACCGACAACAGGCATTATGCCGATATTCATACCAATATTAATAAACATTTGAATAAAAATCAAGCCCGCCGCCCCCAAAACAAAATAAATACTAAAATCATTGGGCAAACGCTTGACCGCCGCTAAGCAGCGGCTAAAGAATAAAACAAAGAAAAAAATCACTAGACTGACCCCTAAAAATCCTAATTCTTCCGCAATAACAGCAAAAATAAAATCATTCTGTGCCTCCGGTAAAAATTTTAATTGCGATTGCGAGCCAAAGCCAACACCCTTGCCATTCCAGGATCCAGAACCAACAGCAATGATTGCCTGAGAAATATTATAACCCTCCGCTAAAGCATTTTCTCCCGGATTTAAAAAAGTCATAACTCTTTGTCGCTGATAATCTTTAAAAAAGAAAGACCATGATAAAGTAAAGATAATTAAAACGGAAACCAAAACACCGAGAAGATATTTTTTAGGAAAATCGGCAAAGATAACCATTAAAAGCCAAATAGCGCCAAGCATTAAAGAAGAACCAAAGTCTGGTTGTAGGAGAACTAAAAACATTAAAAAACCGGCACTAATAGCGGAAACAAAAAAATGACGCAGGGTCTTTACCTTTGTAGCTAAATCAGCAAAATATCCGGCCAAAAAAATTAGCAAGATTATTTTAATTATTTCCACCGGCTGGATACCCATACCGCCGATATAAAACCAGCCACGAGTACCACGAATATCTGATCCAAACATCAAAACAGCTCCTAAAATAAAAACGCCAAAAACATAAAGATAACGACGTAAACTTTTTAAAAAACGATAATCTATCAAAGAAAAAGTAAAAAGCAATAACAAGCCAACAACGATAAAGATAATCTGCTTATAAAAGTTTAAAAGATCCAGACTTCCCTGGCCTAAAGCAACGCTATATATTTCCATTAAGCCGAAAGAAGATAATAAAACGACAGCTGCCAAGAGTAGCCAGTCGAATTCTTTTAAATATAACCTAATTCTTGTCCACATATTTATTTAACAGTTGCACCGTCGTAAGGAAGATAGTTATCTTTATTCAAAACATTAAAATCAGGAATTATTTCCACGCGACTTACTTGCTCTCCACCGGCCGGCCAAGCCAAAGTTACTACGCGATTTTCTGCTGATAAAAGATTATCGACTATGTAAATATTTAAACCGCTAATACGATTGCCATTCCACAATATAATATTTAAAGGCACAGAGCTTAAAGAGTAAGGGCTATTATTTTTTATCTTGAAACTTAAATTATGAAAAGGATTTTTTGTCGAAAAGCTCGGAGCACTGTATTTTGTCTCACTGATTTGTAAATTTAAACGAGTAGAAATATAAGTTTGCCAATCAGGAATATCATGAGCATTAAGGCGCTGCCAAAAAAGTTCAGTAATAACAAATTTTACTTGCAACGGAGCTTTGTCTAAAGTTTTACCAGCTAAAGCCAAATATTTCTCCGTTTCCGGCAAAATAAAACTTTCGCCACAAGCCAAATCTATACCAGCAGCATCACGGAAACAATAATTAAAACTGCTAAAATGGCGCGAATTAATATTTTTCAGTTTCACTAAAAAATCATATTTACCAGAAACAGAAAAAATAGAAACTTCCCCTATTTCTAAATCTTTAGGACTGTTAGCCGCTCGATAAGCCTCATTATCCAGCTGATCGGTGCTCAAACTTATAATCATCGCCTTATCAACATTCTGCCCATATAAAAAATAAAAAATATAATGATAGGCCGAATAGATAAACATACCGGCAGAAACAATGATTAAAAAAATGACAATGAATTTAATCAGTTTGAGACGGTTAGCGGCCAGCCATAAACCAAAATTCATCCTTTTAATAGTTAGGCCGCCGGGGTCTTCGTATTTTTTAAGATTGAGATCGAATGAAGGGCTATTCTTCTTGAACATAAATATGATATAATTAAGAATAATTTGATTATAACATAATTATTTAAGTTTTTAAACTAAAAATATATGGCTAATTTCCCTGTGCCCTTATCCGTGCCGAAGCGCCAGCATAGTACTTATCTGCGTAATCTTAAAATTGCTACCCAGGGTAGCGGCCGTCTTTTTCTTTTCGCTGGTGATCAAAAAGTCGAGCATTTAAACGATGATTTTTACGCTCCCGGCATCGATCGCGCCGATTCGTCTCCAGAGCATCTCTTCCAAATTGCCGCCCAGGTGCCTGGGGCTGTTTTAGCCACTCATATCGGCCTACTTGACCGCTATGGCTATGATTATAAGCAATTACCTTTTATACTAAAGGCTAACGGTAAAAGCCCGATTGACAATCACCCCGATGATATTTATAGCGGTTCCTGGCTCTCTCCAATGGAAATGATACGTTTTATTAAACAGAGTAATCTAAAGATAGTCGGATTAGGGTATACAGTCTATCTCGGCAGTAGTCAGGAAGCTCAAATGCTTAAAGAAGCTGCAGCTATAATTCAGGCCGCTCATCAAGAAGGTTTGTTGGCAATTATTTGGATGTATCCACGCCACTCAAAAATAAAAAATGAAGAAGATATACATCTCATCGCTGGCGGGGCTGGTGTAGCTGCTTGTTTGGGCGCCGATTTTGTCAAAGTAAAATATCCTTACAAAAAAGCCGACAGCGATAAAAAAGCAGAAGCTTTTCAAGAGGTAACAAAAGCCGCCGGCCGTAGTCGTGTTATTTGTGTTGGTGGTAGTAAACAAGAAGCAACACAGTTGCTTAAGCACCTTATTAGACAACTAAAAAATGGCTCCAGCGGTTTAGCCGTTGGTCGTAATTTACATCAACGCTCGCTGATTGAAGCGGCCGCACTTGGCCGCGCCATCGTAGCTATCTTACACAAACAGGCAAATTTAGCAGAAGCCTTAGCAATTTTAAAAAATAAAAATATTAAAAAGAAAAAAACGGGAAAAAGTAAAATATTAGGATTATTTTAAAAGTTTATACTCTATATTGATTGCAAAAAAGGCGCTTATAAAGCGCCCTTTTTAATGATTAAAAAATATTTTATTGCCAGACCGTTATCTTAATACGATCGGCTAAGCTAGGAGCACGCTTAATAAAGCTAGGAAAAAATTTCAATTCATAAGATTCAATTTCTGGGAAAGCTCTTAAATATTCAGAAATTTGTGTCTCATTCAAATTAACTAACTGACGACGTTCAATAATATCCGCATCAGTGCGCAAAGACATACTACCATTAAAATTCGCAGTCACATTAGCCGTCTTACTTTCAATTTCTGAAGAATCTAAATGATAAACAATGTCCTTACTATCAAAAGAAGATAAAGCCTTATCATCTGGTAATAGAAAAGCTAATTTTGCCCTGACCAAGGCCTCCGCCTGATCCTTAGGAAATAATGCTAAGACAATATTATTACGTGCCGAAATAGTAAATTCAGATTTTTCTTCACCGAGCTTAGCATTAATATCAACCATAGCGTTATTTTCATCCAAAGAATAAGCTAAAGCTTGATCACCACTCTCTATTCCTTTTAAGACCTCAGTCGCCTTAGCATCCAAAGTCTGTTGAATATCATTTAAGGCCTGGTCGAGATCGCGTTGTTTAACATATCTCTTCACTTGATGTTGATATTCGAAAGCAGTTTCACTCGTCGCGTATATTTTATCTTGTAAACCGAGCCATAAGCCTGGGATAGTAAAACGACTGGGAGCAATAGCCATTTCTTCTAATGCTTGATCAGCATAAACGGCCGCTTTTACTGTACCGCCAGCAGGAATATTAACAGCCTCCTTAAGACGGAACAATTTATTATCCTCACTTAATAGGCGGGTTTTAGCCACTAATGGCTGAGATTTATTATAATTATTATGCAAAATTATTTCACCAATTACTTCTTCACCTAAAATCTCCTCACCAGTCGCTTCATAAACTTTTTCTGCACTTATCGCCAAAATCTGCACGTCGCCCTTTAGACTACGGCTATTACTTGCGTCCATTTCTTCACTATCTTCGCCAGCGGCTGATATTTTAAAAGACATTGAATCGGCGATTGTCTCTGCGCTCGGATGTAAAGTTATTTCTAGACTGGGGAGAAAAAAATAAGCCACAACCAGCAATAGAAGCGCAGTCAAGGCAATAAATTGAAAAGCGATGCGTCTATAAAGATTTAAAGATTTGCGAGCTTGCACTTTTTTTTCTTCATTTATTTTTGGCAGTTCACCGCGCAAATTTTTATCATCTTTTTTATCTTTCATCTCGGCGACAAGATCAGAAAAGAATCTTTTTTGAACATCAAGACCCTCTCTTTCAGAAATATTATCAGCTGGTAATTCGGCAAATCCGGTGTTAGTAAAAAAATCATCGTCATCAGCAATAACATCAATTGTAATAGGCTTCGCTTTTGGCAAAGATTTTTCTTTCTTAATTATTTTTTTTACTCGCGTCTTTTTGATGGCCGTTTTCTTGTCGGCATCTTTTTTTATTTTTGGCATAAGCTTGTTTCCTCCGGACAAGCCGGTTATATGAAGAAAAATATTATCGCCACTTAAAGGCGATTTAATATTTTTATTATACCAGATTTTTTATACCATCACAATAAACTTTTTTCTTTCTGCTTTAATCGGTAAGTAAAGGTTCGTTTTCAATAACCTGTGCCAAATCACCCAGGCTCGCGCGCAAGCTGTTACGTAAATCAGAAGAATTATCTACTAAGACGGCGATTTTTAAAATATGATCATTTTTTCCCTCCGGAACGCGCAAATAAACTGGATTCTTGCCGGGGCAAGCAGCAAGAATATTCTTCAATTTTTCTTGTTCCGTCGGCGAAGGTGAACGTTTAAAGGCTAGACGTAAAACAGGTTCAAGGTCAGATTGGGGTACAACTATTTTTTCAGTAGAAACGTTTTTTTCAATATTTGTAGTAGTTGAAAGTTCTCCGGCTGGCAATCTTTTTGACCAAGAAGCATTACCCGACTGCTTATTGCGCCAACGGTTATTTTCTTTATCTGCCAATAAAAGACGTTTAAAATTATCAATAGAAACTTGGGGGTCATTAGGTAAGAGGGGCCCGGCCTGATCAACTAATATCTTTAAATCAGCATCTTTTTCTGATAAGCGTCCGCGAGCGACAACCAAAGCACTATCTTTCCAGAGATCCAGGGTATTTTTTAGTAATCCTGGAAAAACAAGAAGTTCTACGCTACCGCCTTTATCTTCAATTTTAACAAATAACATCGACTCGCCTTTCCGTGTAATAATCTTTTTCATGGTCGTTACTACCCCGGCAACAATAACATAATCATCGCCGCGATGATGAGAAAGTTTAGCAAGCGGAAGGCTAAAACCATTTAAGTAAGAAGAAAACATCGACAAAGGATTATCACTGATATAAAGACCAAGTAATTCTTTTTCCCAAGATAATTTATCTAGCGGCGCTACCGGATCAGCCTCGATTAAATGCGGACGAGACAAGCCGACAAGAGCCGGAGCGTCGGCAAACAAACTAACTTGGCGACTTTCCTGTTGTTTAGATATTTCCTTATTGAAAAGTAAAAATTTTTCCAAATTTGCCAAGAGAAGCCCGCGTTCGCCAAAACTTTCGCAAGCGCCGCTCTTAATCAGACTTTCTAAAGATTTTTTATTTAAATCCCGATCATTTACTCTTTCTAGAAGATCAAAAATATCGACAAAGGGACCGTTCTGCTTGCGTTCAGCAATAATTACTTCAACAATATGTTCGCCAACATTTTTAACAGCATTTAAACCAAAACGAATAGTATCAACTTTTTCATCAGTTGCCGCCGCTCTATTTTCCTTAGTGCCGGCAGTAACAACGGTAAAAGAATCGAAAGACTCATTCAAATCAGGCGCCATCACTTTTAAATTCATACTACGGCATTCATCTATCTCAATTGCCACTCGATCGCTATCATGCTGGTCAGAGGTTAAAAGAGCCGCCATAAATTCTACTGGCCAATGAGCTTTGAGATAAGCGGTTTGATAACCGATCATAGCATAGCAGGCGGCATGACTACGATTAAAACCATAACCAGCAAAAGGCTCAATAAAAGAAAAAACTTTTTCCGCTAATTCTTTATAAATACCATTCTTAACACAGCCGTCAATAAATTTTTCTTTTTGCTCCGCCAGTAATGCCGGAATCTTTTTACCCATGGCTTTACGCAAAACATCCGCTTCACCTGGACTAAAACCAGCCAACGAACGAGAAATTTGCATCACCTGTTCCTGATAAATTGCGACTCCGTAAGTACGCGCTAAAATTGGTTCCAATTTTTCGTGCAAATAAGAAACTTTTTTATCCCCATGCTTGCCAGTAATATAATCAGGAATCCACTCCATCGGTCCAGGACGATATAAGGCGACCATAGCGATAATATCTTCAAATTCTGTCGGTTTCAGTTCCCTTAAGTATCTCTTCATGCCTGAAGATTCAAATTGAAAAACGCCGGTCGTTTCTCCTTGCTGGAACAAGCGAAAGGTCGCTTCATCATGCAAAGGTAATTCATCAATATTAATATCAAGATCACGAGTTTTTTTAATAATTCTCAAGGCTGATTCAATAATCGTTAAATTTTTCAAACCAAGAAAATCCATTTTTAAAAGCCCAAGATCTTCAACCGGATGCAATGAATATTGAGAAATTATGCTCTTATCGGCTGAAGAAGCATATTGTATCGGCACATATTCTGTTAATGGTTTCGGTGTAATTAAAACACCGCAAGCATGCGTCGAAGAATGACGAGCAACTCCTTCCAAACGCTTGGCATAATCCAAAATCCTCTTGGCTTCTGGATCATTCTGATACATTTCTTTTAATTCTGGCACTTCCGCTAAGGCCTTAGTCAGAGTACTAAACATCGGAATGCTTTTCGAAATCTTATCACAGAACTCATAAGGAGCTCCTAATACTCGCCCCACATCACGAACGGCCGCTCGCGCTGCCATCGTTCCGAAAGTTATAATCTGAGCAACATGATCCTGGCCATATTTTTGTTCTACATAATTTAAAACATCGCCGCGGCGAATATCGGCAAAATCCATATCAATATCAGGCATGGAAATACGGTCGGGATTAAGAAAGCGCTCAAAAAGCAAATCATATTGCAAGGGATCAAGATTGGTAATACCTGTTAGATAACAAACTAAAGAGCCAGCGGCACTGCCGCGTCCCGGACCGACAACAATCTTATTATCTTTGGCCCAATTAACAAAATCAGAAACAATTAAAAAATAAGCCGGCCAGCCCATTTTGGCAATAACTCTTAATTCATAGTCTAATCGTTCCAGAATTTTTTCTTGGGATAAAGACGGCGGCATCTTATTGGAAGCAGCATCATAAATATAAGATTCACCCGTTTTAACTAATGAATATTTTTTTTCTAAACCGCGCTCGCAAAGATAACGGAGATAAGAATCGCCATCGTGACCAGCGGGCACTTCAAAAGATGGTAATTGAATTTCACCAAGAGGGATATCAACATTACACATCTCGGCAATCTTTACCGTATTAGTAATCGCTTCCGGAACATGAGAAAAAGCTCTTTCCATTTCCGCCGCCGGACGCATCGAATAATCACCATGTCCGATCATGCGCATTCTATCGACATCATCAATTTTCTTCTTATTTTGTAAACAAAGTAAAATATCCTGAGCTTCCGCATCTTCGGGGCGGAAATAATGAACATCGTTAGTGGCAACCAGAGGAACGCCAAGTTCTTGAGAAAAAGCAATCAACTGATTATTAACTTTATCCTGCCCTTCAAGCTCGGGATGATCCATTATCTCCAAATAATAATGATCCGAACCGAAAAGTTCACTATATTCCTTAATTCTTTTTTTTGCTTTATCTAGTTGACCGCTCAATATTAGTTGCGATATTTCCCCGCCCAAACAAGCGCTGGTGGCAATAATTCCTTCATGATATTGCGTAAGCAGCTCCCAATCAAGGCGCGGTTTATAATAAAAACCTTCCAAATGAGCTAAGGATACCAATTTGATCAAATTTTTATAGCCAACATTATTCTCCGCTAAGAGCACTAAATGATAACTGCGGCCATCGGCACGAGTATTTTTATCATGGCGCGAGGCTGGTGCCAAATAAGCTTCCATACCGATAATAGGCTTAACTCCAGCTTTCTTACATTTTTGATAAAACTCAATCGCGCCATAAAGAACACCGTGGTCAGTAATTGCCACCGCATTAGAACCCTCTTCCTTGGCACGGCTAATCATCTCGTCGATCTTGGTAAGACCGTCAAGTAAGGAATAATGCGTATGATTATGTAGGTGGACAAACATGAAAAAAAGAAAGTTTTTAAACTTTTTCTATCTTTAAACTATATCAATTTTATCTCGAAGCCGCAATCTTGCCGAAAAAGCAAAAAGAGGACGTTTTGGGACCTCTTTCTTTAGGAGTTAAACATTGATCAATCAAACAAATGCATATTTCTGCCTTGTCCGATTCTTGGCATTTTAACCAAGCAGACCATAAAAATAAATGCCGCCGCTACCCCGATTATACGGAGAAAAAGACAAAATATTTCATTTTCCATGACACTAATATTAAAGGTTCAATTTATATAACTAAAAAAATATATTATATATTCTCAATTTTGTCAATAATATTACCCAATTCTTCTTCACTATAAAAATCTAACGTTACCCGGCCACCGCGCCCGGAGCGAATAATCCTGACCTTCGTGCCAAAAAACGAGCGCAACTTTTCTTCTTTATCCTGATCAGCATAATTAACTTTAACCCTGGCTGCCTTTGTCCCACCTAAACGTTTTGTTTCTTCATGAGTCTGTAAAACAGAGAGATTTTGATTTAATATTTTTTTAAAGAGGATTGTTTGCTGAACTGGATTAGCAATACCAAGAAGATATTTAGCGTGTGCCTCACTGATACGGCCAGAACTTAAAGCCTCCTGTATTTCTAAAGGTAATTCTAAAAGGCGCAAAGTATTAGCCAGGCTCGAACGTGCTTTCCCGGCTTTTTGGGCAGTTTCTTCCTGGGTAAGATTAAATTCATCCATTAGGCGACGATAGGCTCGGGCAGTTTCAATTAAATCCAGGTCTTGCCTCTGCAAATTTTCAATCAAGGCTAATTCTAATTTTTTCTGCTCGCTCGCTTCTCTGATTAAAACCGGCACAGTCTTAAAACCTAATTGTTTAGCGCTGCGCCAGCGTCTTTCACCAGCGATAAGTTCATATGATCCGTCTTTCCGGGTCACAACTAAGGGCTGCAAAATACCGTGCTCTTTAATTGAATCCATTAACTCCCGTAAAGCCACTTCACTAAAATTATGGCGAGGCTGATAAGGATTCATGACAATTTCATCCAGATTAATATGAAAAATACGGTCATCGTCAACTAAAACAACAGGCTTATTATCTAATTCGCCACTTGCTGCTGTAAAAGTCTTTTTAGGAATAAGGGAGTCTAAACCTCGACCAAGAGCTTGTGTCATATTTTTAATTTAATATTTTTCTTTTAAAATCACGAGATAAAATCTATTTTTTTTCCAAAGAAATTATTTCCTTAGCTAAAGACTCATAAGCTTTGGCGCCGCTTGATTTCGGATCGTAATGAAGAATACTACGGCCATAACTCGGTGCCTCTGCCAACTTGACGCTACGCGGAATGATAGAATCGAAAATCTTTCCTGGAAAAAATTTCTTCAGTTCTTCCAAAACAGCTCCAGACAATTTATTGCGGCGGTCAAACATCGTTGCTACTACGCCCATGATATTTAAGGCTGGTTTTAAATTATCACGAACCAATTCCACAGTTTCTAATAATTGCCCTAAACCTTCTAAAGCATAATATTCGCTTTGAATAGGAATCAAAACTTCATCAGCCGCAACTAAGCTATTAACCGTTAAAAGACCAAGAGAAGGTGGCCCATCAATAATAATATAATCATAGGCCTCCCTCACTTCTTCTAAGATAAGCGCCAAGCGGAATTCCCGGTTCTCCATCGTTACCATCTCAATACCGGCACCGGCCAAAGAAACAGTTGCCGGAGCAACACTGTAATGAGCTTGCGCTGTATGCTTAATGACGGCAGATAAGGGCTTTTGCCCTAATAAAGCTTCATACAAACCAAATTCTAATTTTTGATGCTCTATACCCAAGCCTGAGCTGGCATTAGCTTGTGGATCTAAATCCAACAATAAAACCTCCTTACCGGCTTCGGCCAAATAAGCGCCTAAATTAACGGAAGTGGTCGTCTTTCCTACTCCGCCCTTCTGATTGACTACGGCAATAATTTTACCCATACAAAAACCTCAATTTTAGTAAAAAAATAATAAAATCCCAAAGCTGAATGAATTTATTATATCTTAAAAGAGTATCTTTGACAATTAAATTTTTATTTATTATACTAGAATTCGTAAAAGATTAATGCCGCGGTGGCGGAACTGGTAGACGCGCACGACTCAAACTCGTGTGGGGGAGACTCCGTGAGG
>CAIZYV010000046.1 GCA_903937325.1 Candidatus Falkowiibacteriota bacterium
ATTATTAATTTTCATTGACAGAAAGAAAAAAAATTGATTATATGTAAAGTTGCTTATAGTTTTTTTACAATTTAATTATTAACCCCTAAATCTTTTGATCATGGTAGACAGATATCAGAACAAAACTATCTCTGGAATATTCAGTGATGAGAATAAGCTTATGGCTTGGCAAAAAGTTGAATTGGCCGTTATTGCAGCTTATGAGGAAATGAAATTAATTCCTCTGGGACCTCACCTTACAATAGAAAAAAATTGGAGTGAAAATCCGATTGATCTTGAGTGGTGGAAGAAACGTGATGTCGAGATCCATCATGATCTTAATGCCTTTTTGGATGAAAGGTTACGTTTTTTGCCGGATTATTTGCATAAATATGTGCATAAGAATATTACTTCTTATGACACTGAAGAACCAGCTTTCCACCGCATGCTTCTTTCGGCCACCGAATGTGTTAATGTTTATTATGACAGCTTGATAGATGTCATGATTAGACAGGCCAACACTTATCGATATACGATTATGATGGCGCGTACTCACGGTCAGGAAGCGGAACTGCAAAGTTTCGGTGCTCGTATCCTAACCTGGATTGTCGATTTGCGCCAAGCATATAGTGGCGTGGAATTAGCGCAAAGGAATTTACATTATTGTAAACTTTCTGGTGCTATTGGAAAATATGGTGATATGAATCCGGAAATTGAAAGATTATCTTTATCAATTTTGGGTTTTGAGCCTTTCCATGGTGCGACACAAATTATCCCTCGGACACTGCAGGTGCCCTTGGCTCAATCTTTGATGAATTTAGCCATGGTTATTGATAAGATCGGCAATGACATTCGTTTGTCTGCCCGCAGTGGTCGGCCTTTAATGCAAGAGCCTTTTGGCAAGAAGCAAAAAGGTTCTTCGGCGATGCCACAGAAAAAAAATCCTATTCGCACGGAACAGTTGGAGGGCATGGCTAGAATGGCAAAAGGTTTTTGCGATATGATTGTCGGAGGAATAAGAACCTGGGAGGAGCGTTCGATTGAACAATCTTCAGTTGAAAGAATTGCCTGGCCAGATTTATTTCACGTTCTTTGCCAAGCACTTTCAGTCACGCGTAATGTTATGGATAATCTGAAAGTTTATCCCGACAACATGTTGGAAGAGGTTTATCTGGCTCGCGGAGTTTATGCTTCTTCGGCTGTCAAAGAATTTTTCAAATCACGTCTCGAAATTTCAGAATTAAATTATGAAGATGTTTATCGCATTGTTCAGTTAGCATGCTTTAATGTTTTTGAGCCAAGTGCCGATCGCCTGGAGATTAGAAATTATCGCCCATCTTCTATGAGGATGGCGGAAATACAATTATCCTCTTTATCTGCGCTTCAACAGCCAAAAGTAATTTCCATCAAAGATTTTTTGCCTGCGGCTAATTTGCGGATAACTGATGCTTTGGATGTCTGCCAGGAAGAAGTGGAGAGATATAACCGTTTTCTTTCATCAATTTTTCAGGATGAAAAAAATCTTACTGCTTGGCAACAAATATTCAGTCCGAGCTTTCTTCTCAGAAATGAGGATTTGCTATTCTTTAAAATACTGCCCTCAGTCAATGAATAATCATTGATGGTGATAAATTTTGAAAACCGGCTTAACGTCGGTTTTTTTATTAGTATCAGCGAAATAATATCATATAAAAATAATATTAGCTCATATCCTCATCCGACATTTTTTCCGGTTAACCTTTATTTTTATTCTTCCTAATTATTTACTCGCCAGATCGTTAATCTTATTTTCAAAAAAGCTCTTAAGGAATAATTAAAATGTAAGGAATAATTAAAATTTTTTGTTATGAAAAAAGAACCTGTTTCTCTAGGTTCTTTCGTAGGTAAAATACCCCGATTAATTTAAAGACCGTATTGTTGGTTTTTAAGTTTGGAAGATCAATTTTTATTTGATAAATATTTTTTTTCCGGCCCTTATTATTGGCTCGTTTAATATGATCAAGATTTCCGCTATGTTATTAAGGCCGGATGTTTTAAACTCTGTACGTGAAATTATAGATTCGGTAAATTGATTTACATCTATCTTGTTGTAGAATAAATCCAAATATTTTACATAGATAAACTCTTCGTCTATTTTCAAACAATCAAGTAGATATTGTTCAAGGTATAAATTCTCGTCACGTTCGTGCCCCTTAATTAAAAGTTCAAATAACTCCGGTCCTTGGAATGGGCGATTTAATGTTAATACCGCCTTTATCTCGAGGTTTAATATAGATGTGGCGTGGAATATTTTGTGTTCTTTTTTTATTTCCAAGCAATCACCATCATTGTAATAGCTGTAAGGGAAAACAATTTTATATATCTTGCCTTTAGCCCAGACTGGTTTTGTCAGTGTAAGTTTTTGATCGTCGCGACTGTGTAAAATGTATAAAGGAATTTTGTGGTCAAATTCCAGCCAGTAATTCGCGCCATTATAACCGCGGCTTATCTTCTTGGTTATAATCCAATAAACCAAGGTCATATGGGTTAAAACGGCAATTAATCCATACATCAGATTATGGTTGTGAAATTTGCCGTCGAAGCCGTCGATTATTATTATAATCGCGAAGAGTGTCATGCTGTAAACCAGCGGATGCCGACTCCAGAACAAAAAATAATTTTTTAATGTTTTCATTTTTTAGGGGGTTTTTAGGGTTTAGAAAATCGGATTAAGCGTTAAGGCCTAATATCTTGGCCCTGGCGTTTAACCCGATTATCCCTGTTTGTTAACGATCAATAATTAATCAGCTTAAAATAATTTTATCCAAATGTCAAGATTAGCGATGATGTTAATTAGCCCTTATGGCTGTTTTTAGCCAAGCATTATGTGGGCGTTTATTTGACTTTTTTCTTATTTACCGCTATATATTTAAAATAGAGTTTAATAAAATTAAACAAAATCTATGTCTTTAGAAAAAGATGTTTACGGGGCTACTCACCTTGAAAATGCCTACAATTTAGAAAATGAAGATCGCGACCGAGCATTGCAAGCTAGGGAGGGAGAAATTGCTAAAGGAAGACAGCCTTTTGTGTCGATTGAAAATGTGCCAGATGAAGATGCTGAAGATGCAATTTATGCTCGGGCTCAAGCTGGCCTTGATCGTGAGGCGAAGAAAGCTGATCAAGATAAATTTGGTTTTGCCTCGATGGTTACAGATTTTTTCTCTAAAGTTTCAGCTGATAAAAAGGAAGAATTTCTTGGTAAAAGTGTGCTATTTTTGGAAGAATATCGCCGTATACTCGCTTCCGGTTTAGGGTCTAAAGAAGCGCGGGAAGCTTCTCAAAAAGCATTTGATACTATTATTGGTCGGCAGATTTTAAGTCATGACGTCGAATCTGGTAAGCATGATTTTTCTTTAGAAAAGGCAGAGTATATTAATGTTACTGAGAAAAGCGCTCCCGCTGATGCTTACCATTCTCAATACGATAATAAGGGCCGTGTTATTGATCCCGAAAAACCGGTGAAAGAAAAAGTTAAAAAAACTAAATCTTCCTTTTTAAAAACTGCTTTTAAGCTCCCTTGGCGCTAAAAAAGCGATTAATCTCTTTTTACCATGCGTATAAAGTTCCATCGCGTTGAACAGAAAGAAAAAAAATTCTTTAAATCAAATTCTCAAATAAAGTCCGAGAAGGTATTTTTAATTGATGAAACAGGCGAAAATGTCGGCATAATGACGACTATTGAAGCTGTGACACGAGCGAAAGAATTGGATCTTGATTTGGTTGAAGTTAATCCGAAGGCTGACCCTCCCGTTGCTAAGATTGTTGATTTAGGACAATTAAAATACGAACATGAAAAAAAGCTGCATCGGCAGAAAGTGATGCAGAAAAAGATTGATACTAAAGTTATCCGTTTATCATTCCGTATTAGTGAACATGATTTTGGTTTTCGTTTAGCTCAAGCAGAAAAATTTTTGTCTAAGGATA
Source organism: Candidatus Falkowiibacteriota bacterium (assembly GCA_903937325.1). Classification (GTDB taxonomy): domain Bacteria; phylum Patescibacteriota; class Patescibacteriia; order Patescibacteriales; family UBA12465. The sequence continues at coordinate 3,946 of CAIZYV010000046.1, forward strand.
ATAAGCTGAAAGTGGAGCTGATTTTGCGCGGCCGTGAGCGCCAATATCCTCAGAAAGCTCGAGAAATTATCGATAATTTTGTCGCTCAGCTTCGCCAAAAACCTGGTTTAGTTATCGAAATGGAACAGACCTTGACAAATCAAGGTGGAAGATTTACTATAGTGTTGATAAATAAGAAATAGATATCTTTTTATCATTCAGGTGCTTTCGCCTGTTTTTTTATCAAATTTATGCCGAAAATCAAGACTCACCAGGCTACCGCTAAGCGTTTCCGCCTAACTGCGACTGACAAGCTTAAAAAAAGAAAAGCAGGTCAGGATCATTTTAATTCTCGGGAAAGCGGCAATACTAAGCGCGCTAAGCGTTTAGATATTAATGCGGACGCTACTTTAGTAAAAACCATTAAAACTTTAACCCCGTATCGATAGGATGCGGCTTTAAGCTAATCGTATATGCCCAGAGTAAAAAGAGGAACAAACCATAATAAAGGCCGCCGCAAGTTGATGCAGCAGGTTAAGGGTTATAAATGGGGCCGTAAAAATTTAATCAAACTGGCTAAGACTGCCCGCACTAAAGCTGGCGCTCATGCGTATCGCGATCGCCGCAAGAAAAAGCGGGATATGCGCGCTTTATGGCAAGTAAAAATCAATGCTTTTGTTCGCGAACACGGCTTTTCTTATTCTAAATTCATGGGAGCAATGAAAGTCGCTAATATTACCGTTGATCGGAAGATTTTAGCAGATTTAGCTGTTAATAATAAGAAAGTATTGGCGGAATTAATCGCTGGTCTAAAGAAATAATTCTTATGTCTTGGTTAAAAATCGCACAAATTGTTGTTTCTCTTCTCTTAATTATAGTTATTTTGCTTCAGAATCGCGGCGCCGGACTCGGTAGCGCTTTTGGCGGTACCGGCGGCGTTTATTTGACGAAACGCGGTCTGGAAAAAAAGTTATTCATCGCCACTATTGTTTTGGCGGTGTGCTTTTTCGGCTTATCTCTAGCTAATCTTTTGTTTTAAGCCGACTCTAGCCGTTTCGTTACCACTTTGTGGACTCATTGTTTAAAAAAATAAATATTTTTTTTCAAGGAAGCGCCCGCGTGTTTTCTCTTTTTTTCGTCCGTTTTATAAAAAACTATTTTTTTAAAGATTCAGCGCGTTTGCGTGCTGATAAGAATCTTATCTATTCTTTGGCACCGACAAAAATTCCGCAAAAGGAACAGCTTAAGCATTTATCTAAATTTTTAAATCGACGCGAGAGAATAGTTTTACAAGTTGCCGCTCTTACTTTATTTCTCAGTTTTTCTTATCTAGCTGTGCGCTTGTATCAAAATCATCTCGTGCTTGTGAGTGAGTGTGTGCATGCGTACGCGTGTTCGTATGTGTGTATGTATGAGATCGGAAGAGCACACGTCTG
>CAIZYV010000047.1 GCA_903937325.1 Candidatus Falkowiibacteriota bacterium
AGACCGCTTATGAAATCTTAGAACTTCTAAGTCGCAATGAAGGCCTAAAGTTTTATCTTGGAGAAATTGCTTCGTCTTTAAATAAAAATAGTGCTAATGTCTCTCGGGAGTTAGCTGGTTTAATTATTGAAGGTATTATTTCCACGGAAACAGCCGGCAAGAAGAAATATTATTTTTTAAATAGTCAGTATCAAGCCCTCAACGAATTAAAAGCTTTGTTGGCTAAAAGTCGTCAGCAGAATTTAGAACAGACTTTCAAACGTGATTGGATTTTAGCGGAAGAAATCATGAATGCCAATCCTTGGTTTATGGCCATTCCTTTTTATTGTTTCACTAATCAATTTGGCCAGCCCAGTGGTCGCGCTTATGAGCGGATGTGTTGCGTTTATCGAGGCTATAATCTCTGGTTTTATTTTGATAAGCATGATGCTTTTGCAGTTGGTGAACATTTAGTTAATAAGTTTGTAGCAGATATTGATTTCATGGAGGATGTTAATGTAAAGATTAGACTTTTCGCTGACAAGTTAAATAAAACAGTTGCCAAAATTCCCGAAAGCGGTTTGCAAAAATTAAGTAAAGAAAAATTGTGGCAGTATTATCAAGAACATGAAGATATTCATTTAGAATATTATCAGTATGGCTGGATTCCGGTGGCCGCCGATATGTTTGGTGATAATTTAACTGAGCGCGGCAAGAAAATCCTGTCTGATTTAGGCGTTAAAAATAAGGATATTGAAGAATCTTTAGCTATATTAACGCAGCCGGATAAAGATTCGATGTTGAAAGAAGAACAGGATAATTTAATTAAAATCGGTGTCATGGTTCAGCAGAATCAAGAACAATTTGCGATTTTTCGGGAGTTATTTCGCAAGTTTAAAGAAGAGGATGTGAAGTTTTTCGGCCTCTATACCCATAGCGAAGAATATGAGAATAAATTTTCAGAAGTTGTTTTTGCTCTTAAAGAAAAAATCTCTCCGGAAATCATGAAGAAATTAGAAGAGCACTATAATCGTTATTTCTATACTAAATATATTTACACAGAAGAGCAGGGTGTCTATAATTTTGAGCATTATTTGAAAGAATTAGTCCGTTTAGTGAACGGTGATCATGACTTAAATGCTTCTTTAGCTGAACAAGCACGAAGGACTCAGGATTTACTTAGCTCTCGAAATTTATTAGTAAAAAAAATAAAATTATCCTCAGAGCTTAATCGTTTTTTTGCCTCCTGGGGTGATTTTATGGTGACAAAAATTTATCGCCGCTATGCCCAGCTTTTCGCTTTGTATAAAACTACTTTTATTCTTGAAGAAATGGCCGCTCGTTTAAATATTACTTTGAAAGAATTACGCTTCATGACTTCCAAAGAGATTAAATCGGCTCTTTTTGAAGAAAAAATTGATCGGGAAGATATCAAGCGGAGGGCATCTCTGTCTTTATATTATACTGCTAAAGATACGGAAACTTATTATAGCGGAGAAGAGGCGAGAAGGATTATTGAAAAGTATATTCAGCATGATCAAGACGAAAATGTTTCGGAATTACATGGACAGTGCGGTTGCAGGGGGCAAGCTAGGGGTAGAGTTAAAATTATTAATATCACTGCCGATATTGCGAAAATGCAAGAAGGAGACGTCCTGGTTTCTATTTCGACTCAACCTGATCTTTTGCCAGCCATGAAAAAGGCCTCGGCTTTTGTAACTGATCAGGGCGGAGTTACTTCTCACGCCGCTATTGTAGCTAGAGAAATGCATAAACCTTGCGTAATTGCCACTAAAATCGCCACCAAAGTTCTTAAAGACGGGGATTTAGTCTCTGTTGATGCTGATAAAGGGCTAGTTAAACTTATTAGCAGGGCTTAAATTTATATAGTATTATTTACAATATATAATTGACAA
>CAIZYV010000048.1 GCA_903937325.1 Candidatus Falkowiibacteriota bacterium
GAGGCAGATTTACGAAAATTCAGCCGAAGGCATCCTATTATTGGATAAAAACGCTGAAATTATCTGGGCGAACAGAATGATTAGAATATTTGCAAAAATAGAGACACAAGGCATTAATGTTTTGCAGATCTTTGATGATTCACAAAATATCGAATGGCCACCGGTCTGCGACCACCCAATTAGGCGACAATACAAAGGAGTGACAATTGAATATATTGTAACTCTAATTCCGGAGACAGAAATTTACATTGCCTCCATTCGAAATCTTGACGCCACTGATGGCATTAAACAAGAAATGGAAAAAGAGTGGCAAAATACTCTAAGTCATTTCATGCATGACATTATTACCCCTTTAAATGGGATTATCGGCTTTGTCCAAATTACCATAGAAAATTTGGAGAAAAAACAAGATAAAGAAAATATCGACTTTTTAAAAATTGCTTTGTCAGCAGCTGAAAAAATGCTTAAAAACAGAAATATTTTCTTGGCCGTAAACCGCATCGCTTTAGGCAAATACACGTTACAGAAAAAAAGAATCTCCTTATTTGAATTAATAAAAAGAAATAAGGAGTTGTTAGAGGTCGCCTTTCCCAACGTCGAAATTAGCAAAAAACCAATCATCGAAGGTAGTTTCGAAATTGAGGCCGACGAAGATTTATTAGATATTGCATTAAGTAATCTGCTAAAAAATGCCGCCGAAGAAATAAGTAGACAAAAATCTTCTGCAAAAATTATAATCGTATTCGGCAACGAAAATGGCGAAGCGATAATAAAAATAATAAACCCCGGGATAATACCAGAAAAAGAAATGGAAAAATTGTTTAAAGACAATTTTACCACTAAAAAAGATGGTAATGGTCTTGGCTTGCGCGCTGTCCGCCTCATTGCTGAGGCTCATGGCGGCACTGTTAAGGCCGAAAACAAAGACGGGGTAATAGAAATAACCCTACGTTTCCCCTCTTAAAACTCACAACGCATAGAAAAAAGACCGTCTCGGCGCAAACCAGCGGTCTTATTTTTTTATTCAATCACAAACTTAATTATTTCTCCCGGGAATAAAGTGCGCAAAGGCGGCCCCCAAGTACCGGTACCCGAGCTGGTATTAGTCATCATCCCTTCATAATCCTCCAAGCCGTAGGAAAAAGGACCATAGAGCAGGCGAACAAAGGCGGAAAAGGGGAAAATCTGGCCGCGATGTGTATGCCCGGATAATAAAAGTTTAGCGCCAAGATTTTTGGCTTCGGCCCGATCAACTGGTACATGATTAACAACAATCCTGGTCAAATCCGCTTCCACACGTAAGTCTTTAATTTCTCGACGCAAACTACTATCTTCTCTCGCTAAATAATTAAAACCAATAATTTCCAAACCAGAAATTTCCTGAGCGGCATCGCTGAGAATAATTAAAGTACCGCTAGATGCTGTTTCTGTGGCTAAGCCGGTGGGTAAATAATAGTCATGATTACCGGGCACAAAAATAGTCGGAGCCGAAAAATTTTTAAGAGCCGGGATAAACTCCTCTAAAGTTTCATCACTACCATCGAAAAGATCGCCACTAATGATAACGAAATTAGGGTTAAGCGTATTTGTCTGACGAACAATCTGCTCCAGCCAAAAAGGACGATAAACCGCCCCCAGATGAAGATCAGAAAGTTGAACAAAGCTCTTCCCTTTTAATTCTTCCGACCAGCCTTTTAATTTAATTGTCTTTACTTGCGGATAAAAAGCGTTGTAGCTACCAAAAACAAAAAATACTAAAGCAGTCATAACGAAAAGACGCGGCAATAATAAAGGTCGTTTTTTTAAATATACTAATTTTTGTGAGATCAAACGCGTAACCCAAAATAAGAGACCGAAAAGCATCAACTGAGATAGAAGTCCAAAAAAAATGGCGCTCAGGACATAAAAATAAGCTAAAATAGTGTTATCACTACGATGTAAAATCATAAAAGCACCTAAAAAGAACAAGGTGAAAATGATAAAAACTGCCAATAGATAAAAACGACGAGAACGCAAACGAGGGCAAGCCTCTAGACAGAGTTGCCAAGCAAAATAATGACCAAAAATTACTAACACTAAAAAAGCGAACAAAGAGATAAAAATCATAAAAAGGTAATTATAAATCAAATTTTACCAGAAAAAATAAATTTAGGAAATAAAAAAAGCGGCTCTTTGAAAAAAGCCGCTTCCCCGATCAAAGAACTCTCTCCGCTAGTTCAACTAATTCGCTACGAACAGTTTGCTGGAAATTAACAATTCCAACTAAACTGTCGCGCCCCATGCGTGCAATAGCATGAGTTAGGCCGGAGTTTTCCCTTGTAAGACGAGGATTATCAATTTGCCCAAGGTCACCAGTAAAAACTATTTTTGTGCCCCGTCCAGCACGAGTGATAATAGTTTTCATCTGATGACGAGTAAGATTCTGGGATTCATCGATAATAATAAAACAATTATTAAAAGTGGACCCCCTAATATAAGCCAACGGTTGAACTTCGACACCATGTTTTAACATAATATCGAGTTCATTTTTTTCGTCTCCCTCTTTCTCCTCTTTTTTCTTTTCTGGTCTGATAATTGCCAAATTTTGTCGAATAGGCAAAAGCCAAGGATAAAACTTTTGGTTTATATCACCAGGCAACCATCCCAAATTATCATCTTCGTTCAAAGGGATGGTCGGCCGGGAAACAATTAAACGTGAATAGTGCTTACGTCTTTTTCCGTCTAAACCAGCCGCTAAGGCTAAAATAGTTTTACCAGTACCAGCACCACCTTGCAAAAATACGCACTTAACATTATCGTCCGTCAAAAAATGCAAAGCAATAATCTGCGCCCAGTTGGGATGGCTGTTACCCTTAGGATAAATACCGGAAGCATTGATATTTGAATCCAAAAAAACAAGATTATTACCTTGACGCACGGCTGCGCAATATGGCTGCCAATTAGATTCTTCGCCCGTGCAAACAATAACGGGACCATTTGTAGGAATTTTTTCGTTACCAACAAGAGGATAATATTCATTCTTATCCTGATTTTTTTTAATCAGGTCAAAAGGAATATTTTTAGTGCGAATAACGAAGGCTTCCTTACGAAGTTTTGTTCTGTCTTTTTGATAAAATTCCACAATTAATCCAGATTTAGCGCCAACTTCTCTGGCAAAGATTTGCATACCATAATCATTGGTAACGAGCTTAACCTTGTCATAACCAAAATATGGACTTTTCAGTCTATTCTTTTCCTGGAGAACACTGTTAACACCAGCAATAATGCGGTGGTCTGGCAAAGATTTATCCAATTCTGTTTTGGAAAAATTCATTTTCCTTTCCACCACAATATTGGCTTTTGAAAGCAGAAGTGCGTGAATCTTTTTGATTGCTTTTTGCGCTTCATAGCCGACATCTCGAGATTTTTTCTTACCATCAAGCTCGATAATGACGTGCCATAGAATAACCACGAGATTACCGCCTTTAATGAATTCGAAGACAGACTCGGGATCGTCGATTAAGACACTAGTTTCAGGGATAACGATGTTCTTACCGTTACGAACAATGATGTTTTCCGCGGCAACATCTTTGGATGACTGAGCAGGTTTCGTGGCCATGATTATTATTTAGTTTAGTTGTTAAAAAACGAATAAATTTAATTTGATACTATCATTCTAAGGCTTTTTATAGGATAATGTCAAAGCAATATTTTTACCTAATAAAAGATAAAAAAATTCGACTCAATAAAGTTCCGGATGAATAAAAGGTAAAAGAGAGAGGATGGCGGTCTGCACATAATAATCAGTCCGGGTTAAAGCACCATTAGTGAGATTACCAACCATACCGATACCTTGCTTGGAATTGGAGGTATTAAAAATTATATCGGTCGCTTCTCCAACTTCTAAACCGCCATCAATCACTAATGATCGTAAGCGAGCCGGAGCGGCAAAAGCAGCACTACGCGCCCGACCAATCTTAACGCCGTTGGTTACGGCTACCCAGGCAAATTCTTCCAAATAATCAGCCCCATCTTCGGCGCCGCCCTCAAAAGCAATATAAAAATCAGCGCCGGGCTTCAGCTTTTGTGCGGAAAGTAAACGATTAAGAGCGCCCTTCAAAGTTTCTACATCCGACAAAGGCTGATTGGAAACACCAGAAAGCGCCGCGACACCGCTAATATCAAATTTCTCCCTAGGAAAAGCCTGCAGAAAAGCAAGCCGAGCAGCCTCGATCTTGGCAGGATTTAAAGAAGCGACAAGAATATTTTTCATAATTAATAAAATTAATAATCTTTACAGTTAATAACTCTTATACTATAATACAATATTCTTTAACAAAAAAATAATCGCCATGAACAAGCTCTTTAAAAATAAGCTTTTCCTGGCCATTAGCGCCGGGATCATCATTTTACTCTTAAGCCTTATATATTACTTAAGAAACGAAGGACTCCTCATTCTACCTGAAATTAGGCAGATACAGCTTTATGAAAAAATAGAATACAGCCTGGGATATCAAAAGATTATCGAATTATTGTGGCCTTATTCTCGTTTTTGGGATTTAGTAATATTTCCACCGACGCTTCTGCTGATAATTGGGCAGTGGCGGCGAATGCAAGTAAAAAATAATCCTTGGATAGCAGGACTAACGATGTTGGTCACCTTATTTTCCACCTACTTCCTTGCTTCGGCTATTTTTGCCGTTTACAGTGGTGCAGCTCTAATTATAATTTTCGGCTTAATCTTCGGAAATAATACGGCCATTCTTCTCTCCCTACTCTTGGGAGTAATTATTGGCCTCACTGTCTGCGGACTGCTCTATGGCCTTCTTATCGGCTTCTTGGCCTGGACTAGCTTCTGGCTCTTAAAAGAAATCATTCTATAAAGCTCGTTATTTGATAATAACGAGCTTTTTTAAATCTATAAATATTAAACAATTGAAGTTTTAGGCGACTAATTTACCTAAATCTAATTCTTCATCCATCCTGACCTGATTAACAAAATCAGGCATATGGCTAACCATAATGATGGCGCCGTCATAATTATTTAAAGCATCAGCGATAACGGGTAAGTGACGGAAGTTAATATGATTGGTTGGCTCGTCTAAAACTAAAACCCCCGGTTTTAACATAACCAGACGGGCAAAAGCTAAAAGTCCTTTCTGTCCTTCGGATAAAGCGGCAACTGGTAAAGATAACACTTCACCGGTTAAGAGAAAACCAGCCGCTAAAGAACGAAGTTCTTGCTCACCCGAGCCCTCAACCAAGTCGGCGGCTAAAACTTTATAAGCAGTCTGATCATAGGGTAAATTAGAAAAATCCTGGCTATAATAGCCAACGCGAACTTTGGGCGCAATATGCAAACCTTCCTGTGTCTCTCCCACTAAAGCCCGCAAAAGTGTACTCTTGCCAATACCATTAGGACCGGTTATTAGTAAGCGGGTTCGACGAGTTAAGACTTTATTAATTTCACAAAAAACCGGCTCGTGTTTTTTAATCACTCGAATCTTATCTAAACGGATTATTTCACCGCTTAAATCTTCTTGGACAGGAATAGTAAAAGGACGGATTGTTTTATCTTCACGGCGAACATCAACCATATTCTCTTCTAATTCTTCCGTCTCCTCTTTCATCTTCTGGGCCAATTTGCGCATCTTTCCACCTTTGTGAGCAAAAAAGTTAACTTTTTCTTTACGATCAATAATCTTTTTTTCCAATTGCGCATTTTTCTTTATTTCCCTTTCCACTCGTTTGCCAATTTCCTCAACAACAGAGTAATAATCACCGACATATATCTCCGTCTGATGAGTAAAAACATCAAGATAAATAACGCCTTCGGTAAAACAATTTAAAAAGTCAGCGTCGTGAGAAATAACCATGACAGTCTTATCGTACATAATCAGGAAGGTCAAAAGATGGTCAATCCCTTCTTTGTCAAGATTATTAGTCGGCTCATCTAACAACAAAATATCCGGATCTTGAATCAAGGCATAAGCTAATAACAACCTAGCTTGTTGGCCACCGGAAAGCTTACCAACAATCTTCTCAAAGGAAGCCTCCAAGTTAACCGCCTCTAAAACCTTACTGATGCGGCTGCGTAGATTCGCCGGTTTTTCTTTAAAAGCAGTAGCAAAATAATCTTCCACCCTCAAAGATAAGTGCTCGCGAGCCATAGTCTGACGAGCGGCACCAATACTAGGATTATTAGTTAAAGATACTTTGCCACTTTTAGGGCTTATTTCTCCTTTAAGCAAAGAAAAAATTGTACTTTTACCAGCGCCATTTTGCCCCATAAGAGTAATTTTGGCACCACGACGCACGCTAAAACTCGCTTCTTTAAGAACAGGTTTTTTCGGGAGGTATTCAAAGGTCACCTCGTCAAATCTTAAAATAACTTCTTCGGCCATAAAATAATAGAATAAAAATCATAATTCCCCCTTAGATTAACAGAAAATAATAAAAAAAGCCAGAGGACTGATTAACAAAAAGAGGCGGAAGATCCGCCTCTTATTGGAATAAACAAAATACTCTTAAAGCCTAGCTTGTAAATTAACACCAAATTTAATCTCGTCACTAATGACCTTGTCGCCAAGATCCTGAAAAAATTTGCCAGAAGCATATTGAAGACCCCAAACAGTGCGGTCAATTTCAAATTCACTAATCGCCATTAAAACGTTAGCTGATTGACTTAAAGCAGCTGAGAAAGAAACGGGGGCAGTTGTTCCTTTAATTGTTAAATCGGCTTTTACTTTGTAAGACAAGGCATCATCACCTAATTCGACGCTAGTAATAACTAACTTCGCCTCCGGATAAGCGGCGACATCAAAAAAATCGGCGCTCTTTAAGTGCGTTTCTAAACCCTCGATTGCTTCATCGCTCTTTAAAGCGTTTAGATCAACAATAAATTCACCGCCAGACAACTGGCCATTCAGGATTTGTAAGGAGCCGGAACGCAAAGGAGCTGTACCGGTATGAGCTTTACCAATTAAGTTTTTTTCACCACGCCAAGTGAGAATGGAGGCGTTAACGTCAACCTGATAATTACCATCGACCAAGGGTGCGGGCGGAATATTTTCTACTACTTCTTCCTGACCTTCCTGTTTCATCGATAAAGAACCATTAAGTTCGCTATTCTCTCCGGCTGGACTCTTCGGTCCTAAAGTACAGGCCGATAAGGCAACAACGCCTAAGCCTAAGATAATAATCAATAATGCTTGTTTCATATTTATTTACGATTAATTTATTAAGTTGTTTAATTGTAGCATTATGCAGATATTGACGCAAGTACATACAATAATGTATAATACAGGCATAAAAGTAACTATATGAAAAAACCTAACAAATTTAAGTGCCACGGCGCTGTCCAAGCGACTCTAGCTGTTATCGGCGGTAAATGGAAACCGCTCATTCTCTGGCATCTTTTGGAAAAAAAGATGCGCTTCAACGAACTCCAAAAAAGCCTGCAAGACATCTCGCAAAAAATGCTGGCGAGCGAATTACGCTCTTTAGAAAAAGACGGCATTGTTCACCGTGAAGTCTATCGCCAGGTACCGCCGAAAGTAGAGTATTGGATTACTCCATATGGTGAGAGCTTAAAAGGGGTATTAGAAAAAGTCGCCGAATGGGGTTATGCCCATAAAACAAGAAATTCTAAAAAATAAATATAAGACTCCGGAGAAAAATTCTCCCCAGCCTCTCTTCAAACACTATGTCTAAATACTTAATTATCTACGCCCATCCTAGCCACGAAGGCCACTGCGCTTATCTCTTAAAAAAAGTCAGCGCCACCTTAGTGGAAAAAAATGAGGAAACAGCTATAATTGATCTCTACGCCATCGGCTATGACCCTATTCTTAAAAATAATGAACTATACAGCGCCGGACGCAAAGAGATTGATTCCCAAAATCAAACCTTTCAAGAACAAATTAAAAATGCTGACTTCTTGCTTTTCATCTATCCCACCTGGTGGCAGAATATGCCCGCTATTTTAAAGGGTTTCTTGGACCGCGTCTTTACGGGTGGTTTTGGTTTTGTCTATAAAAACGGCTTACCCGTAGGACTACTAAAAGGCAAAAAAGCAGCCGCCTTTACAAGTAGCGGCGGCCCCCTTCTCTACACCCGCTTCTTTACAGGCAATTCTTCTCTTAAAGTTTTACTCAAACATACACTCGCTTTCTGCGGTATGAGCACTAAGGGATTTATCCTTGGCAGCGCCAGAAAAGTGGAAGATAATCAGAAAGAATTGAGCCGCATAGCTACTAAAATTATCAACTATCTACAATAAGATTTCAAAAAAACAGCCACGATAATCGTGGCTGTTTTTATATTCTCAAAATTCTATAGAGCATTAGAAACGGATAAAAACTTCTTTTCTTGTTTTTTCTGACGATAGTATAAAAGCTTGAAGGTTTCGGAGGAAATAAGGTAGAGGCCAGCAATACCTAAAATCCAAAATAAGTGCAAGGGCTGCGGCGCTACAAAGTGGAAAAAATTACGGCCGAAAGCAGTATAAGGAATAATCACAGCGGCAGCTGCTGCCGGCAAAGTGAGCCAGAAAAGCGCTTTTCCGGGGCGACGGGCAAAGAGGAAAAAGCGACGAGTTCGAATAGAAAAAATGAAAACTAATTCTGTAATAGTACTGGCAATAAACCAATTAGTCTGTAAGACTCCAGGCGAAATTCGACTGAAAAGAGCAAAGAAAACAAAGTCAAAAATAGTACTAATAATTCCTAGCGCCATAGCCGCCACAATAATATCGCGAACCTCATAATGACGCGGACGCATTAATTCCTCGTCATCAACATTATCACTGGCAATAGCAATCATGGGAAAATCAGAAACCAAATTAAGTAAAAGAATCTGCAGGGGAAGCATCGGTAAATAATCAACCAGCAAAGAAGCAATAGCAACAGCGTAAAAATTACCAAAATTAGAAGCTAAAGTTGCCTTGATATATTTAATACTATTGGCAAAAATTACCCTCCCTTCCCTAACTCCTTCAATTATAATATTTAAATCATTTTCTAAAAGAATAATATCAGCCGCTTCGCGAGCAATATCTGAGGCATTATTAACAGCTAAAGAAACACCGGCGGCCTTCAAGGCGGGGGCATCATTGATACCATCGCCAAGATAGCCAACACTAAAACGGGCTTGCAGGCGCTGAATAATCTCATGTTTCTGATCAGGAGCGAAGCGGGCGAAAATATTATAACGTTCGAGAGCGGCTGTTTTACCAATCTCATCTAAAGCATTAAAGGCAGCAGCAGTAATAACCTCATCTAAATTTTGACACAAACCGACCTCAAGTCCAACGGCGGCAGCCACCTCAGCACTATCGCCAGTGATAACCTTAATACATACGCCCAAAGCCTTAGCTTTGGTAACGGCAGAAACAGTACTGGCTTTAACCGGATCAGAAAAAGAAATCAAACCTTTAAGTTCCATGCCGTTTTCCTCCTCACGGAAGCGAGCACAAAAAGCGTCAAAATTCAATTTCTTAATAGGCTTACTAGCGAGAGCAAGCACACGCCGGCCCAAGCGCCCTTGTGCCTGCGCCCAAGCTTCTGCCTCAGCCAAGCCCCCTTGTTTACACATCGGAGCAATTACTTCAAAAGCACCGCGCACTAAAAAAATAACTCGAGAATCTTTTTGCGCCAAAACATTATTGCGCATGTACTTAGGATCAAAAGGAGAATCAAATAAAAGTTGATAATTTTCTAACCATTGTTGACCGCTTTTACCTGTCGCCGTGCGAATAGCCTCATCAAAAGGATCGCGATTTTCCGTAGCGGGGGCCGCTGCTAAAAGAGAAAATAAGAGAGTTTCTTCTTCTTTACCAGGCATTAAAGCAAAGCGCTCAGCTAAGGCTAAACGATTCTCAGTTAAAGTACCAGTCTTATCCGAACAAAGAATTTCAATATTACCCAAGTCTTCAACGGCCGACAGGCGTTTAACCACCACTTTTTTCTTAGCCAACTTAGCTGCTCCCTTAGAAAAAGAAAAAGTCATAACTAAAGGCAGGGCTTCAGGAATAACGCCGATAGCCAAAGCAATAGCAAAAATCAAAAGCTCTACCCAATTTAGATGACTGCCCTTAATAATAAAATTAAGAAGCATAACAAAGGCAAGAGTAATAAGAACTAATTTTAAGATAAAAGAGGAAAATTTGCTGATACCAATCTCAAAGCTACTCACACGCTTAGTTTGTGCAACCAATCCGGCAATTTGGCCGAATTCAGTATGATTACCAGTACTAACAACCATCGCAGTCGCCTTGCCGCCTATAACCGCTGTACCGGCAAATACTAAATTATGAGCCTCGTTCAAAGCACTTATCTTTCCATACAAAGCCTCGCTCTGTTTTAATACAGATAATGATTCTCCGGTTAAAGCCGATTCGTCCACGCTAAAATTCTGAACACTCAGTAAACGAGCATCGGCCCCGATTTTATCACCAGTATTTAAAATAAGGATGTCGCCTGGTACCAACTCTTCAGTAGAAACTAAATTTTCCTTACCTTCACGAATTACGCGCGAACGCCAAACAATCATTTTAGACAGCATTTGCGCGGTTTTTTCTGAATGATATTCTTGAAAAAAACCAAGGATGGCATTAATAGCGATAAAAGACAAAACCATAGCTCCTTCTGCCCAATTTCTTAAAACAAAAGATAGGATCGAGGCGGCTAGAAGTAAATAAATAAAAGGAGAAGACAGCTGACGCAAGAAAATACGCCAAGCACTCATATGATTAGCGGCCACTAAATTGCGCCCGTGAGAAGTAAGGCGATTTTTAACTTCAGCTAAACTTAAGCCGTTCTCACAAGTACTATTTAATTTTTTACATAAATCTAAAACATCCAGCGACGTAAAATCTTGCCAAGCCATAAATAATAATTAAATAATTATAAGATAATTTTACTCTATCTCATTATTTTAGGCAAAAGAAAAAGGAGGGGTTTACCCTCCTTTTCTAAAATATATTTTATGATAATCCTATTTCACTTCATAAACTAAAGTCACTTCTACCCTTATTTCATTTTGACCAGTCTGGATACTAGGAGCACTTGAGCCGCTGCTCTGATCGCTAACCATTTCTAACTTAGCATTAGCATACATCGGCACTGGATAATTAGTATCAGCACCTTCATAAACACTTTTTACTGCGCCCAATTTCATTCCTGCCTGACTGGCCATCATCTCGGCTTTTTCCTTCGCCTTTGTAATCGCCAATTCTCTCGCCTCGTTTTTCAATTCATATTCATCATCAATGGTAAAATTAACATTGCCTATCTGATTAGCACCCTGTTCGGTGGTTTTAGCAATTACCTCACCAATTTTATCTAAATCTCGAACCTTAACGCTGACATTCTGCGATATCTGATAACCCTGCAGAACTTGACCCTTACCCTCGGTCCAATTATAAACTGGGGCTAAAGAATAGTCCGTAGTTTTTATATCCTTTTCTTCAATACCAAGCTCCTTAATGCTGACGATAATAGCATTCATTTTCTCAGTACTATCTTTAGTAACTTCTGCCGCCGTCTTCTTCACATCAGTGCGTAAGCCGACGGTAATATTAGCAATATCAGCTTTAGCATATACCGTCCCAGAGCCAGTCACTGAAAAACGATCCTGATTATTCTCTTTCTGCGCCATTATAACAGCAATAACGGCCACACCGGCAATCGCCAAAATACCCAAGGCGATTAAAAAAATTTGTCCCTTTTTCATAGTTTTTTAAATTAATTATTAATCCTTATATATAATATGACGTTGGAATAAGAAAAAGATAACAAAAGCTAAAATAATTGCGCCTTAGCCACGACAAAGCTAAATACTGCAAAAAAGACGATAATAATATAAAGAATGATCTGTCGCCACCAAGAAGGATAAAAAACCTTATTCAAAGCACGACGATTAAGGATGGTAACCAAAATAACATGCACTAACATGGCAAAAGCGTTAATAACCGCGCCTAAAACAATCAGAGTCTTCGGTTCATAAAAATCTAGCAAAAATAAAATAATACCAAAAGTAATCTGTGCCCAGACAAAAAAATAATATATCTTAGATAAAGCAATTTTATTATCTCCACTTCGACGTAATCGAGCGATAGCAGCATTTTCTGACATAATGCGACTAGTAGAGTCCATAATACCAAGTTGAGTCTGAAAAAGCATAACGCCCACAACCACCAAGAAAAAAAGACCAACAAAAGGATTAGTTAAAACTGCCATCCGAGAACCTTCACTAAGAACAAAATTAATACCTTGAGCATTACCAGCTAAGCCATAAGTGGTCGAGTAAGCTAAAAACATTAACATAATCATCGACAAGCTCCCGACAAACCAAAAAACAATAAGATGTTCTAAGTTAATTAAATGCCACCATTTCTTAAAAACACTAATACTTTCCGAAGTAACGGCAAAATCTTCTCCGGCCAATTTTATTTCTTCTTTGCGACCGCGAGTAGCAAAAAGACCAGTAATTTTTTGAGAATACACGCCCATCCCGTAACCCTTTTCTTTAATATAAATAGACTGAGTCAAATTAAGATTACCCCCTGCACCGGAATAAGCAAAAGCGCCGAGAAAAGTAGCGATGGCAATACCAGGGGCAAGAAACCAAAAACCTTCGCCCTTACCAATTAAGCCAGAACCCAGCGCCGACCAAGCATCAGGCGTACTAAAATAAACAGCCAAGACGAAAATAAAAGGCACGCCAAAAAATATAATAATTTTAGTAATCCTCTCCATTAAACTATAAATTGTTCGGCCAAAAGTCAAAATAATACCAATAACGACCAACAAAATGATAGCCAACCATTTAAAATCCGCCATGCCAAAAACATGACCCAATACCTGGGCGGCAGCAGCAACAATACCAGGCAAACCAAAACCGATAAAAGTCGACAAAATAAACCAATAAACAGAAGATGGCAAGAAGCGAGCGATGCCGACAAAAACACTTTCCCCTTTAACAAGAGCGTAGCGCTCAATTTCCATATTAATAAAAAACTGAAAAGAAATGCCTAAAATTGCCCCCCAAGCAACCCCTAAACCGTAATTAGAAACGAGATAAGGCCAGAGGATAATCTCCCCTGAACCAAGGCCGAGCGCCAAGATAATGAAACTCGGTCCAATCATTTGTTTTAAACGCGGAGCCGGCGGGAATGCTTTTAAAGCCATACACGAGATAAATTAATTAATTTGTCTTAATTATAACAGGCGGTCGTATAAAAACCAAATAAAAAACCGCTCCAGAGTTGGAACGGTGATATATCAAGGCGAGCAATCTTATCGCCCCTGATGGTAACAGCTAGAATAGCGGCAGCTGTATTGGAAAACAGCTTCAGCCGCATAATCGTGGAAAAATGTCATTACTGGCAGCTTTCTCTGCAAAGAGGGAAAACGGGCAAGAGAGGGTAAATCAAAATAACCATGATTTTCTTCTTTATGCCGATGAGATTCTCGAGCAATTAACAAAGAATGGACTAAATTATCT
This sequence comes from Candidatus Falkowiibacteriota bacterium, assembly GCA_903937325.1. Lineage (GTDB taxonomy): Bacteria > Patescibacteriota > Patescibacteriia > Patescibacteriales > UBA12465. The sequence continues at coordinate 13,486 of CAIZYV010000048.1, forward strand.
CCCGCGGAGGAAATAAATATTTTTCGCCGCCGAAAAAATCTTATTCCTACCAATTTTTTTTCCAATAAACCAGTTTTAAGCAATAAGGATCGAAAATTGATATTATTAGCGATATCTACAAGAGCAATATAATTTTTAGCCTTTATAGCCATCATAATTAATTCCTCATAATGACGCGGTCCGCTACAATTAAGGCCGGGATATCCGGAAATAGTTTCAACTGATTTAAAAGTAGCTGGAACTATTAAATTACGATCATAAAGATCTATTAGGATCGCCGAAATTGCGTCAGTAATATTCCAATTTTCTTCACCGGCAAAACATAAAATATAATAACATTCTACCGGGCGCGGGGAAAAGATTTTTTCTTCCATGATATTTTGAGGTTTTTAGTTTAATTTCAAAAGAACAATTTTTTAGAATAGCAAAAAAAACTAATTTCTGTCAATCAAACTTAAAAAAAATCAATTTATATGCTAAAATTAAAAATATCATCAAATATATGAAATTACTTAAAGAATTCAAAGAATTTGCCATCAAGGGTAATGTTTTAGATTTGGCAACAGCGGTTATTATTGGCGGCGCTTTCGGAAAAATCGTCTCCTCCCTAGTAGCTGATATTATCATGCCCCTAATCGGGCTATTAAGCGGCGGGTCAAATTTCAGCACCTGGAAAATTATCTTGCGGCCAGAAATAAAAGACACTTCAGGGGTAATAGCCAGAGCGGCTTTGAGCTTAAATGCCGGTGCTTTTATACAAAATATCGTTGATTTTCTTATTATTGCCGGTTCTGTCTTTCTAATGA
>CAIZYV010000049.1 GCA_903937325.1 Candidatus Falkowiibacteriota bacterium
AAACCTTCATTGCTGATACCATTTCTTATAAATTAGCAAATTATTTATCATTAAAAAAACATTTAAATGAAAATGAAAGAACATTCTGTTTGTTGATTTCTAAAAAGTTTAGAGAATTCGAATATGAAAGATACAGTAGCGAATTTAAAGAGAATCCAATTTACAAGATGCTAAATGAAAGAGATTATGAAAATTGGAATTCAGGTTTTAAATTTGAAATAGGTGGTGGAATTTTTACTCCAATTGGAGAATTATCAAAATACTGCAAAAATAGCTTCATTTTTAATTTTGCAATGGAAGGATCTTTAGAAGAAGTCAGATTAATAATTTATTTGCAACTTGCATTTATTAATTCTATGGAATCCATAAATTTAAATTATGATAATAAAATTCAAAATAAAAATTACCCAATCTACACACATATTGCCTTAAAGTGAGGCATAGCCTATGATAAGCATATATTATAATCATATGCGTGTGCCCATTAGAAAAGGTGATGCCCGCCTCTTTTCTCCTTTAGACTATCATCTCAGTCCGGAAAAATACCGGGAATTAGAGGAAAAGCTGAAGAAACTCCACATAAGACAACCCAAAGAAGCTGCTGAAGTAAAACGGCTGGCCGAAATGGGTGATTTTTCTGAAAATGCCGGCTACCAATTAGCGAAAGGTCGCTTGCGCGGACTCAACCAAAGGATAATGGATATGGAAAATCTACTCAAACGAGCAGAGATAGTCGTTGCCGACCAGGATATCAGTATTATCAAAGTTGGGCATCGCGTCACAATTGCTAGCAACAATAAAGAAACAACCTATACTATTCGCGGAGCGAGCGAAAGCGATCCTACGGCCGGCTTCATTTCCCACGGCTCGCCTCTTGGAGCCGCTCTTTTGGGACATCGAGTCGGAGAAGAAATAAATCTCGACGTTAACGGTAAAATTAAAAAATATAAGATTATCAAAATAGAAGCCTAAGCACCATATGCCGATTCTTCTGCAAGCTAACAACTTAGAAAAAGAATATAGCGGCCAGAAAATATTTTCCGGCCTCTCTTTTGCCGTTTCTGATAAACAGAAAATCGGGGTCATCGGCCGTAATGGCGCCGGTAAATCTACATTGTTCCGTATTTTGAGTGGCGAAGAAGAAGCTGACAACGGAGAAATTATTATTAATACCGATACAAATATCGGCTATCTCAAACAAAGTGAAGATTGGCAAGAAAAAGAAAGTGCTCTCGCTTATTTGCAGCGTCTTAGTGGTAAACCTGCTTGGCGAGCTAGACAACTAGCGAGCAAATTTGAATTAAATGACGCCAAATTATCTCAAGAAGCCAGTAGTCTTTCCGGCGGTTGGCGCATGCGCTTGCGTATAACAAGCATGCTCTTGCAGGAACCAAATATTTTTCTCCTGGATGAACCAAGTAATTATTTAGATTTAAACACCATCTTACTTTTAGAAAATTATCTGCGCGCTTATCGCGGCAGTTTTATGCTTATTTCCCATGACCGGGAATTTCTTAAACGCACTTGCAAAGAAACGCTCGAGATTTCTAAAAGTGGCTGTTATCATTACCCGGGAGATATCGAATCATATTTATATTTTAAAGAACAAAAGCTGGCTTCGCTTATCAAAGCGAACGAAAGCATGGAAAGGCAGCAGGAACACTGGCAAGAATTTGTTGACCGCTTCCGCTTTAAGGCCTCAAAAGCCAAGCAAGCACAAGCAATGATACGTAAAATAAATAAACTAGAAGAAAAGCGAATTACTATCGAACATCGCGCCGGCATTACCAGAATATCGATACCTCAAGTACCAAAACGTAGCAACTTCGCTTTAAAAATAAATAATCTTGATATCGGTTATGAGGGCCAAGCGATTGTCAGTAATGTTGATTTTGATTGCCGATCCGGCGAAAAGCTAGCTATCCTCGGCCTCAACGGCCAGGGAAAAACAACTTTAATAAAAACTCTAACCGGCAGAATCCCTGCCATCGCTGGCTCATTTCGTTTTGCCGCCAACAGTCGTTTCGCCTATCACGGTCAAGAAGAAATGGAAAAAATGGACGGACAGGAACAAGCCGGCGACTATCTGCGCCGCTTCGCCGCTGTTGATCTAAAAACAGAGGCGGTTTTAAAAATGGCCGGCGATTTTCTCTTTCACGATGAAGATTTAAAAAAACCGATTGCTGTGCTTTCCGGCGGCGAACGCTCCCGACTTCTACTCGCTGCCCTGCTTCTCTCTAAACCTGACATCTTAATTCTGGACGAACCAACCTGTCATCTAGATTTTGAAACTACGGAAGCTCTCGCTTTTGCTTTACAAAAATTTTCCGGTACCATTTTATTCTCCAGTCATGACCGAACATTTTCCAGTTTAATCGCCGATGGAGTAATAGAAATAAAGGATGGCGGCGCTAAAAGGCTACATGATAATTATAATGATTACGTCACTCGCTTAGAAAAAAGGCTTCAAAAGCAGATACAAACAGAGGAAACTCCAGTAGATGATAAATTTTCAGATAGAATTCGTTATCAAGAAAATAGAGAAAGACAGAAAAAAATCCAATCCTTAGAAAAAGAATTGGAAAAATTACAAAACTATAAGCAAGAGCTTCTCGCTTATTTCCTTGAACACTACCAAGACTACCGCCCGGAAAAAGCGCAAGAACTAGAAGATATTAAACGAGCAATCGCCGATAAGGAAGAAAGGTGGTTAGAACTGAATGACGAATTAGAAAAAGAAAAAAATTTAAACTCTAGCGGATAAGGAAGAAATTGCTCCCTGTAAAGCCTGCAAACCAATTAAAGCACATTTCTGCCGACGAAAACTAATATCAATACCAAGCAAAACCCGCAAAGCCTCTAAATCCATTTTTAAAATATCCTCTGGTGCTTTGCCTATAAAAAAATCGCTCAAAATAGAAGTGGCGGCAGTAGAGATAGCACAGCCTTGACCCTCAAAAGAGATGGCCTCAATCAGGCCATCTTTTAGTTTTAGGTAAACGGTAAAATCATCACCGCAGCTGCGATTAAGTTCATGAAAAGAAGCATCAGCATCAGCTAAAGTGCCGCGATGACGCGGCCGTTGATAATGATCAAGAATATTGCGAGCGTATATATCCATATTAACTTTGAAACGATTGTCTAATCTTGCTTAAAGACGCAAAAAAATAATCTATTTCCGCTTCTGTATTATAAAACGCTAAACTGGCACGTAAACTGGCACTGATATTTAAATAATCGTGCAAAGGCTGGGCGCAATGATGACCGGCGCGCGTTACAATCCCCTGCTCACCGAGTAAGTCGGCAGCATCATGAGGATGTAAACCAGAAATTACCAAAGAAAATAAAGGCAAGCGATTTTCTCTACCACCCAAAAGACGCAGCCAAGAAAAAGCGGACATCTTATCTAAAAAATAAGCGGTTAGCTCCTGTTCGCGACGAAAAATTTCTTCCCGGCCGATATTTTGCAAATAACGACAAGCCGCACCTAAGGCAATTGCGCCTTCAATATTAGGCGTACCGGCTTCAAATTTAGCTGGACCAATAGCTGGTAAAAAAGAATCGGCTTTAACCTCAGTAATCATCCCGCCACCGCCTAAAAATGGCGGCATTTTTGCTAAAACTTCGCCACGGATATACAAAACACCGCTGCCGCTGGGCGCAAATAATTTATGTCCGGAAAAAGCTAAAAAATCACAATCAAGCCGGCGGACATCAATCTCATGATGAACAATACTCTGGGCGGCATCAACTAAAGTTAAGACGCCCCGCTTTTTCACTTTTGCTAAAATATTTTCCAGTTCATAAAACTGCCCTAAAACATTGGAAGCTTGGGTAATTGCTAAAAGGCGCAAACGCGGACAAGCCAAGGCCGCTTTTAAACTCTCCTCTTCGAAAGTACCGTCCGCCTTTAATTCAATATACTGCAACTTAATTTGGCGTTTAGCTTGCAGCTGTAACCAGGGCACGATATTAGCGTGATGTTCAGCT
>CAIZYV010000050.1 GCA_903937325.1 Candidatus Falkowiibacteriota bacterium
GATTCAATATATTTTTTAGCATTATCCCAAGCGCCGCCGCCGGAAGTCATTGACACGGCCACAAAGATGCCAGTCACGATTGAACCAACCAACAACCCGCCTAAAGCTTCTACACCGTGCCCTTTACCAAAAAGGTTAAAGCCCAAGCCGACAATCACTGGTGCGACTACAGGAATAAGAGCTGGAATAATCATTTCTTTAATTGCCGCCTTCGTCACGATATCAACAGTCCGACCATAATCAGGTTTTTCAGTGCCATCCATAATACCAGTTTTCTCTTTAAATTGTGCTCGGACATCTTCAACCACAGAACCGGCCGCTCGTCCGACAGCCTTCATCGCCATCGCACCAAAAAGATAGGGAAGTAAGCCGCCTAAAAATAAACCAGCTAAAACAAAAGGATTATTAATTAAGAATTCCGCATTGCCGCCTAAATCTTTAATCTTAAAAGTAAAGTCAGCAAACAAAACGAGTGCGGCTAAAGCGGCCGAACCAATCGCATAACCCTTAGTCACTGCCTTAGTCGTATTACCAACTGCATCTAAAGGATCAGTGATATCACGCACATCGTCACCGAGTTCCGCCATTTCCGCAATACCACCGGCATTGTCAGTAATGGGACCATAAGCATCGATAGTAACAATGATGCCGGCCATCGATAACATCGCCATAGCGGCGATAGCAATACCATATAAACCAGCAAGAGAGAAAGCGCCCAAGATAGCAAACACAATAACAACGATTGGCCAAGCAGTCGATTTCATTGATACCGCCAAACCAGCAATCACATTTGTACCATGACCAGTCTTAGAAGCTTCGGCAATGCTTTTAACGGGAGCGAAAGCAGTGGAGGTATAATATTCAGTGATAACAACCAATAAGCCGGTGACAACCAGTCCGATTAAACTGGCTAGATAAATTTTTAAGCTCATAGCTGGATCGCTAACAAATAATTTAGTGATCGGATAAAAAGCAATAGCCGCTAATACGCCAGCAGCAATTAAACCTTTATACAAGGCCTGCATGATGTTCTTATTTTTACCCAAACGGATAAAGAAAATACCGATGATAGAAGCAATAATAGAAACAGCTCCTAAAACCAAAGGAAATAAAATAATATTTTTTGCATCCATGGCGCCGCCAACTGCAAAAGTCAGAGAACCAAGAATCATGGCCGCAATAGAAGTTACCGCATAAGTTTCAAAAAGGTCAGCCGCCATACCAGCGCAATCACCAACATTGTCACCGACATTATCAGCAATAACAGCGGGATTACGAGGATCATCTTCAGGAATACCGGCCTCAACTTTACCAATAAGATCAGCGCCGACATCAGCTGCCTTCGTATAAATACCTCCTCCCAAACGGGCAAAGATAGAAATCAAAGATCCGCCGAAAGCAAAACCAATTAAAGCATGTAAGTCACCAGTTAAAAAATAAAAGCCAGCAGTACCGAGCAAAGCTAAACCAACAACTAGCATACCAGTCACGCTGCCGCCTCTAACGGCGACAGTCAAGGCTTTCTGTAAACCGCCACGAGCAGCTTCTGTTGTACGAACATTAGCTCTCACGCTAACAAACATACCAATGTAACCAGTTAAAGCCGATAAAATCGCACCGATTATAAACGCCAGAGCGGTTAACCAGCCTAAAGCAGGGATAAAACCAATAACCAGAAACAAAATTAAAGCGACTAAACCAACCGCCTTATATTGGCGATTAAGAAAGGCGCGAGCGCCTGCTTGAATAGCAGCTGCGATTTCTTGCATTTTTTCATTACCTGCTGGCAAACGAAGAACGGACAGCATCGCGATTAAACCGTAAAGGATAGCGGCAACCGCGCTGCCAATAATCAAAAGATTGGTCATCATATAATATTATTAAAATTTTTTCGGCCGACTTTAAAAACTCGGCGGAAATTAAAAATTATTCTTTACTAGCTTCACCTGCTTCTCCAGCTTCTTCCGCCGCTTCCGCCAGCGAAGGTGCGCTATCTAAAGATATTTCTTCAGAAACTGTTTCGTCCAAAGGTAATTCGCCAGCCTCACTATCGGCGACTTTTTTTTCTCCATCTTCAGCCGCTTCGATAATATCGATTTTCCAGCCGGTTAAATGAGCAGCTAAGCGGACATTCTGACCACTTTTCCCGATAGCTAAAGATAATTTATCAGAGCTAACCTTAACAATTGCCTTATGCTCTTCTTCTTTTAATTCAATACTTAGAGTCTTCGCTGGGGCTAAAGCGTTAGCGATAAATTTTGCCGGGTCTTCCGCATATTCAATAATATCAACTTTCTCACCGCCGAGTTCACTAATAATTGTTTGGATGCGAGCACCACGCTGACCGACACAAGAACCTACCGGATCAACATTTTCTGCTTCGGTATAAATCGCTACCTTAGAACGAGAACCGGCTTCACGTGCGACACCTTTAATTTCTACCAAGCCATTAGCAATTTCCGGAATTTCTAAATAAAATATTTTCTTTAAAATTTCCTCACTGCGGCGAGATAAAATTATTTCCGGTCCCTTATGACCTTCACGAACTTCTTTAATATAAACTTTTACTCTTTCACCGGGACGATAGTATTCAGAAAAAATCTGTTCTTCGGCGGGTAATATGCCAATCGCTTTACCTAAATCAACAAAGACTAAACGACCTTCACGGCGCTGAACAATACCGCCGACAACTTCTCTTTCTTTACTCTTAAATTCACTTAAAATCATGTCGCGTTCCATTTCCCGCAATTTTTGAATAATAACTTGTTTAGCTGTCTGAGCGGCCATGCGGCCATAACTTTCCGGAATAGGTAATTCGGTCATTATTTCTTCACCAATTTTCGCTTCATGGCGCATAATCGCCGCTTCTTTAAGCTGAATATCGGTTTTAGGATTAAATTTCTTTTCTTTTTCTTCATCCCCTCCGACCGCCTCTTCGCGTCGTTCTTCTTTTTCATCACGACGATAATCAGGGTCATTCAAACGACGAAGCATTTCTTCTTCTTCTTGCGCAGGTAAATTATCAACAACCGTTTTAACATCATAAATTTCCGATATCGCCGTATTGGGATCGAAAATTACTCTGATATTTTGATTTTTCTCGCCGAAATCTTTACGATAAGCCGCCGCTAAAGCTAGCTCAATCGTATTGACGACAGCTTGATAATCCAGGTTTTTTTCTTCACAAACCTGCTTGATAGCATTTGTTAGGTCAGACATAATGTAGGGCCGCCTAATATGGCGGTAAAAAAATTTATAGAGAAAAAGCTAATTGTTTATCACAATTAGCTTTCCCAAAGAATATAGCAAAAATTTGACACTTTGTCAAAAAACTTAAAAAATTAAAAATTATTGTAATTAGTAGCAGTGACAGCGGCCTGAATGCGTAAAAGGACAAAATAACTGATACTCCAAGCAGATAAGATTATAACCAGCCCGATTAAAGCTTGTTTTATTTCGCTTAAAGCCGACTTAACTTTTTCTTCATTGCCGGAAGCGAGCATATATTGAAAACCGGCGACAATCAAAATTATAATCAAAATCATCCCTAATAGAGAAAGAACAATGGTTATAATGCGAGCGGCCGTATAACGTATGTCATCTGGCTTATCATCTCCAAAAGCTGTTTGGATTTCTCCCGCCTGAAAACCAACCTGAGAATCAATTAAGCTTTCTGCGGCTAAAACAGGCTGAGAAGTCGCAAATAAACTGAATTGTAAAAAACAAAGAATTAATAAAAAAGCGGCAGATAATAATTTCTTCGTGGTCAGGCTCATATAGTTTATGTTATGATATAATCATTATATAAAATCTTTCCCGAAAAAACAAGAAAATATGAATCTCCCCCGCAAAATCCTGCATAACACACTCATCCAAGTAATTGGTAAAATTGCTTCTACTGGCTTAAATCTCTTCGCTTTTGCACTAATAACGAGAGAATTGGGTCGAGGTGGCTTTGGTGAATATACGACTGTCATTACTTTTCTGTCCTTTTTTGCTATTATAGCTGATCTAGGATTAACACTAGTAACCGTCCAGATGATTAACAGCCAGCCAGATAAAGAAGATTCTTTACTGGCTAATCTTTTTGGCCTACGCTTAGTCTCCGCCCTGATATTCATCGGTCTAGCACCAAGTATTGTCTTTCTCTTCGATTATAGTGACGGCGTTAAAATTGGCGTTTTGATTGCAGCCGCTTCTTTCATTTTTACAGCTTTAAATCAGATTATGATTGGCTTATTCCAAAGCCGCTTAAAAATGGATCGCGTCGCTTGGGCAGAAACTTTAAGTCGTTTTATCTTAATTATCGGTGTTATTATCAGTATTAAGCAAAATTGGGGTTTAAATGGTATGCTCGTAGCAACTTCTGCTGCCAGCTTAGTTAGTTTTCTGCTCCATTTCTTTTTTGCTCGGCGTTTCGCCCGTATTAGGCCAAGATTCGATTGGCCGGAGTGGCGACGAATTATCCACCTATCCTGGCCTTTGGCTGTTACTATCGCTTTCAATCTAATTTATCTGCGTGCCGATACCTTAATTCTATCTTTCCTAAAAAGCCCAGAAACAGTTGGTCTTTATGGGGCCGCTTATAAGATCATCGATGTTTTAAGTTCTTTGCCTTTTATGTTCGCTGGTATCGTCTTACCATTACTAACTGCCGCCTGGGTCAAACAAGACAGAGAAAGATTTAATAAAATTCTACAAAAATCTTTCGACATCATGGCGATAGCGTCCATCCCTATAGTTATTGGTACACAATTTCTCGCCAAAGAGATAATAATTCTTATCGCTGGGCCAGAATTTGCCGACGCTGGTCTAATTTTACAAGTATTAATTATTGCCGTTGGCGCCATCTTCCTAGGCAACGTGCTTGCCCATGCTATAATTGCTATTGAAGCACAAAAAAAAGTCATTGGCCTTTATATTTTTACTGGAATCAGTTCCTTGCTCGCTTACTTTCTACTAATACCGCACTTTTCTTATTTTGGCGCGGCCGCTGTCACTGTTTATAGCGAGAGTATAATTACCTTACTAATTAGTTTCTTTATTTATCGTCAAATAAAGTTTAAGCTGAATTTTAGCAGTCTAAAAAAAGCCCTTATCGCTTCATTAATCATGGGTGCTGGATTATGGATAAGGCCGGACAATCTTCGATCTTCTTCTCTTGGCTTATTAATTAGTCTACTGACCGCCGGACTTATTTATTTCTTCTGCTTATATATATTTAAAACTTTCAAACAAAGTGATATCGATTTAATCACCAATAAGACATAATCATATGGCCAATATAAAAACTCCTCAAGGTAATATAGAAATTATTTTTGATGATGATGATATCTTAGTTATCAATAAACCCGCCGGCTTAATCGTCCACGAGGCCGAGAGTCATGATGAAAAAACTCTGGCTGATTATCTTTTATCCGTCTACCCCCAACTGGCTGGTGTTGGCGAAGAAGATAATCGTCCCGGAATAGTTCACCGCCTAGATAAAGACGCAAGCGGGTTAATGGTTGTCGCTAAAAATAATACTGCTTTCAAACACTTGAAAGCTCAATTCAAAACTAGGCGAGTAAAAAAAGAATATATCGCTTTAGCTTATGGAAAATTGAGTAAAGATGAGGGAGAAATTATTTTTCCAATCATCCGAGCAAAATCCGGTCACAAAATGGCCGCCTTGCCAGTTAAAGTTAGAAGCGACAAAGAAAAATTATCAAACCGCGATCAAGGAAATCTTGACGCCAGAGGAAAAGCTCGAGAAGCAAGTACAAAATTCATAGTAGAAAAAAGGTGGCCACACTTTACCCTCTTGCAAGTGAAAATAAAAACCGGTCGCACGCATCAAATTCGCGTCCATCTCGCTGCCTATGGACACCCTCTGCTCGGCGATAACCTATATGGCACACCAAAAACAAAAGTAAAAAATAAAAAAATTTCTCTAGGAAGAATATTCTTAATGGCTCAAAAACTAAGCTTCCGCGACTTAAAAGGCGAAAAACGAGAATTCCAAATTGAACTCGATCCAATCTTGCAAGAATTCTTAAAAAAATTAAAATAACTTTGACTTTAAAAGCATTTTTTTCTATAATATACTTTATATAGAAAAAAATAATAAAAGATAAAAATATGAAAAAATTGTGCCAGCGTCTCTTTAAAAAGAAAGGAGTACCCGCTATCGTTATTGCGGTAGTTATACTCATAGTCGCCGCTCTCTTATTTTTCTTCTTGTCTGATAAACAAGATTATAAGGAAATCGGTATTGATGAAGCTAAAGCAAAATCAGAAGATTTTATCAATAATTTCCTAATGCCTAGTGGCAGTAAAGCCACTATCACCGAAACTTCAGAAGAATATGATCTTTATAAAATGAAAATTGATATCGGTAGTGAAAGCCCCGTCGAATCTTATGTTAGTAAAGATGGTAAGCTCTTTTTTCCACAAGCAATTAATATGGAAAAAACAGGGCAGGAAACAGCCAATACTGATAGCGCCCAAAACACCCCAGCTACGCCAACTGACATCCCTAAAAATGACAAACCTGTAGTAGAGTTATTCGTTATGAGTTATTGCCCTTATGGCACTCAAATCGAAAAGGGTATGCTTCCAGTAATTGAGGCGCTCGGCAATAAGATTGATTTTAAATTAAAGTTCTGCGATTACGCGATGCACGAAAAAAAAGAATTAGACGAAAACTTAGTTCAATATTGTATTCAGAAAGAACAGCCGGAAAAATTAGCTGAATATCTCACTTGTTTCTTAGCAGAAAGCAAGGGCGCAGAATGTTTAGCTAAGGTCGCGAATAAAAATAAAATTGAAAAATGCGTTGACAGCACCGATAAAGAATTCAAAGTCAGCGCTAACTACGCAAGTAAAACTGATTGGCGCGGTACTTTCCCTGGATTCAATGTCGACAAAGCTGATAATGACAAATATAGCGTCGGCGGTTCTCCGACTTTAATAATCAACGGCAAAGAAGTTCAGAGTGGACGCGATTCTGCCTCTCTCTTAAACACTATTTGTGCAGCTTTCAACAACGCTCCGGAAGAATGCAGCCAAACACTTAACAGCCAATCACCGACTCCCGGTTTTGGCTTCGACTACAGCGCCGCAAGCGGTGCTGCCGCTTCCTGTAACTAAAATAGACATTGCAAAAAAGACCCTGCCGATTGGCAGGGTCTTTTGTATATACAAACTTAATTTAACTTCGCCAATGCTTCGCCGCTAAAATGCGGCGGATAGCTAAAATATAAGCGGCTTGGCGTAAACTGATGCCAGCCTTTTCTTTATACAAAGCAAACATGCGTTGCCAATTAGCCAACATTTTCTTAGCCAAAAGATTTCTAAGATATTCTTCATCAAGAATTTGACCAGTACGATTCTGCGCCCATTCAAAATAGCTGACAATTACGCCTCCGGAATTAGCGAGAATATCGGGAACAATTACTTTACCAGCAGCGTCTAAAATTTTATCAGCCGCCAGATCAATCGGCCCATTAGCCATTTCCAATAAATATTTAGCTTTTATCTGCTGAGCGTTAGCGGCAGTAATTTGATTTTCTAAAGCGGCTAAAACCAAAATATCAACATCCAACTCAAGAAGCTGTTCGTTAGTCATGGCTGTACCGTCAGCATAGGTACTGACAGCATTGCCTTGTGATTTAAACAAAGACAAAGCGGGTATATCTAAACCCTCAGCGCGATAAATTCCTCCCTGACTATCAGACACGGCTACAATTTTATAACCATCGGCCGCCATCTTTTCCGCCATAAAAAGACCGGCATTACCGAAGCCCTGAATAGCCACACTGATACTTTGCTTCTCTCTCTCCGCTAAAAACTCTTTTACCATTTCCTGGGCAGTGAGATAGGCACCTTGTGCTGTCGCATCTGAGCGCAGTTGTATTCCTCCTAGCTCAATCGGTTTACCGGTAATCATGCCCGGTTCATGATGGCCGGTAATTTTTTCAAATTCATCCAAAATCCAAGCCATTGTCTGAGAATTAGTATAAACATCCGGCGCCGGGATATCTTTATCCTGTCCTAAAACTTCATGAAAAGCACGGGCATAAGCACGACTTACCATTTGTAATTCCTCCTTATCCGCTTTCTTAGGGTCAAATTTAACACCACCTTTAGCCCCGCCATAAGGAATATCTGCTAAAGAATTTTTTAAGGCCATCCAAAAAGCCAAAGACTGAACTTCATCTTCACTTACTTCCGGATGAAAACGGATGCCCCCTTTTCCCGGACCAAGATCTGCACTGTAAATAATGCGCCAAGCCGGATATTTTACACCCTTAATTTCCAAATCAGCCCGGCTAATGCGAGCCGGATGACTTAATAATTCTAAATCAGCTTCACTGATATTATCCAACTCAGCGACCGTTCGTAAACGGTCTAAATTATCCTGGAAAATACTCATATTATTTAAACAAAAGTAAAGAGTCGTATTAACGACTCTTTACTGATAAAAATTAAAGATGCTTCTCTAAATCTTGGCGCAAAGATTCCAGGGTTCGCAAACCGATAAAATCTTCGACAACTTGACCGTTTTTGAATAACTTCATATTCGGAATACTCTGAATCTGATAAGTCATCGCTAGATCTTGATTTTCAGGATTTTCTGTATCGACTTTAACAATTTTAACTTTACCCTCTAAGATGCCAGATAATTCATCTAAAATTGGCGCCATCATCCGACAAGGCATACACCACGGTGCCCAAAAATCAACTAAAACGGGCAATTCACTCTTTAAAACTTCTGCTTCAAAATTGCTTTTAACTACATCTAAAGCTTTACTCATAAATTTATTCGCGCTTAACGACAACAAGTCGCTAAACACCCTATTTAATATTTTTATTTTTTAATTACTTCTTTAAAAATTACTGCCATTTTTTCTCGTTTTTCTGGAGCTAGCTTACCACTAAGACAGCGATCGAGTTCGGTAGATAGAATCTGTTCGGTTAAAGATGATAAGGCAGATTTAACTGCTTTCATTTGCGTAAGCAGAGCAAAACAATCTTCTGGCGCCTGCGCCAACATTTTTTTTATCCCCTCTAACTGACCAATGATATTATTAATTCTTTGAGCTGCAGTCTTCATATCGACTATTATAGCACACCCCCTGGGGGTGTCAAGAATTAAGCTTTTTTACGAGCAACGACCCAATAATTAAAGCGGTCATCTTTTTTTATCTCAATTTCCCAGCCAGCTCGAATTAAAGTGCGACAAAATTGCCGGTGCGTAAAAGCATAATAATAACGGAGGTTTATTTCTTCTCCTTGAGAATTTTTCCAGGGGAAGAGTAGGTCTCGCCAACCATAAGGATATCGGCCACAACATTTTTTCCAACAGTTTAACCAAAACTGTTGACGCCTTCTTCCCTTTAGTTTCCAAAAACTAATAATTAAACGAGCACCTGGTTTACTAAGACGTAAAAAAGAACGAAGCACAGTGTCCCGCTCTTCTTTACCGGGAATATGGCTGATAACTGCCGAACAAAAAATAAGAGAAAAACTCTCGGCTGGTAAAAAATCTAATGACTCAAGATCGCCGGCAATAAATTTATAGTCGGGATGATGCTCGCGAGCATAAGTTAACAAAGACTGGTTTTGATCGAAACCAAGATATTGGTCATGACTTAATTTAATATAATCTAAAAGGCGACCGTTGCCGCAACCGGCATCAAAAACTTGATCGTCGTTGCCAATCTGATTAACTGCCCACAAAAAATCTGGTGCCGCCACTTTTGAACGAGTAGCATCAAAATGGGCCGCAGTTAAATTATAAGAAGAAGAGACAATCTGTTTTAATTCTGCAAGTCTTTTATTATTCATAGAATAATTAATAATCTCCCAAATATTCTTTACGCGGCGAACGATTTTGTTTCAAACAATTATCGCAATGACCGCAAGTACGAGGATCAGCCTCACCAAAATATTTTAAAATATGCTGCTGACGGCAAAGTGAAGAATAAACATAAGCTTCCATCTCGTCCAATTTCCCCCGTGCCCGTTCTGCCTTCACTTCTAAAGCCCGGAAATCTAATTCCAGCTCATCAGGATCACTAAATTTCAAAATTCTTATTTCCGTGCCTTTAAAAGGCGGTCGATATTCCAATAATTCTTGTTCGGCCATTTTCTTAATTGCCCTGTTTAAAACATCTTTTTTAATATGCAGTATTAAAGCCGCTTCTTCCGCGACAAACTGCCAACCATTAATTATTTCCGTTTCAAAACGTTCACGTAATTTTTCCGCCACAGCTAACTGGACTTTAGCCCGCGGATTAATAGCACTAAGAGCTTCTTCCCAGGAATGAGTCAATTTAATAAAAGTATTGGTCGTTCTTTCATTCGGCCGAGATACATAACCTTCTTTTTCTAAAATTTTAACAGCTGTACCGATAGCCATTTCCGGCGCCGGCTCTGATAAGCGCTTAGTCAGTTCGGCGTAAGTAATTAAAACAGAATTTTCTCCATCAGGATTTTCCGCCTGAGCTGCCAATAAAAAGCGAAAAACATCTTTAATTAAATTAGGGCTCGGATTATCGCCGGAAATAAAAAATTCTTGCAAATAGCGGTCTGAAGGAGAATAAAACAATAAGCAAAAACTCGGCAAACCATCACGGCCGGCTCGGCCAGCTTCTTGGTAATAAGCTTCAAGCGTGCCAGGCAAGTCATGATGAACAACGAAGCGGATATTTTTTTTATTAATTCCTAAACCAAAAGCGTTAGTAGCAACAACTACCTGAGCTTTGCCTTGCATAAATTGTTCTTGCACCCAATCACGGCTATCACTATCCATGCCGGCATGATAAGCAACCGCCTTAATATCATAATCAGATAAAAATTCCACAATCTCGTCCGCCTTAGAACGTGTGCCGACATAAATTATACCAGAGCCGCCTTCCTGACTACGGACAGCATCAAGAATATATTCTAACTTACGATTATTGTTAGCCAAGACAGCCGCCAGCTGTAAATTAGGACGAGCAAATCCACCAATAACTAATTCGTAGTCAGTTAAACCTAATTGCCTGGCGATATCTGTGCGAACTTCTGGCGTAGCTGTCGCCGTCAAGGCGACAATAACCGGCGAACCACAAATTTTGACTGCCTCTTTCAAGCGCATATAACTGGGACGAAAATCATGGCCCCATTGGCTGATACAATGCGCTTCATCAATTGCAAACAAAGAAATTTTTAGTTGCTTAAGCTCAGCAATAAAAGCGTGGTTATAGAATCTCTCCGGCGCTACATAAAGCAAGCGATAAGCGCCTTCCCGTAATTTTGCTAAACGCTGATTTGTTTCGCTTAAAGATACAGAGGAATTAATAAAAGTAGCTGGTATGTCAACCCGTTCCAAAGAATCAACCTGATCTTTCATTAAAGCAATAAGAGGAGAAACAACAATAGTTACACCTTCTAAAACCAGGGAGGGCAACTGAAAAATCATTGACTTACCGCCGCCAGTCGGTAAAACAGCGATTGTATCTCTGCCTGCCAAAATCGTATCAATCGCTTTTTCCTGGCCAGGACGAAAAGACTCATAATTAAAATGAATCTTTAATAATTCAACTAATTGCTGTTTTTTATTATGCATGTCGTCTTAAAGACAAGGAAAGCCATGCGAACATGGCTAAAATCCCTTCTCTTATTCATTGATAATTAACGGCGATAATAAATTTCCAAAACATTCTTAAATAAGAAAGCAATCGTCATCGGACCAACTCCTCCGGGGACAGGCGTAATGCCGGCCGCGATTTTCGAAGCATCTTCAAAATCAACATCACCCTTAATCTTACCATTTTCTTTCTTAATACCGACGTCAATAACCAGTGCATCTTTTTTTAAATAATCACTAGTTAAAAATTCTGGTAGACCTAAAGCGGTCACCACTAAATCAGCCTGAGAACTGACAGCGCTTAATCTGTCTTTTAATTTTTGGTCGGTACGCGGATCAGCCTGATCATCGATTGCCAGCAAATCAACCATAAAGCCAATTTTCTGCAAATGATTTTTTAAAGATTCACCAAAAATATCGGAACGATGAAAAACACAAGCTCGACCTGTCACCTTATAATCTTTCGCGATAAAATCAACGGCCGCAATTACCGGGGAAATAATATAATCTGGATGCTGAGGATGAAAACCGTCTGCATCTTTTAAAGGATCAATAGCTGCGATCATCTTATCGGTATTAAAAGAGGCCGGTAGAGGAAGTTGAAGCAAAATAGCGTCCACCATTTCATCTTTATTCAAAAAATCAATAACACTTAAAAGATCGACTTCGGTTGAATCGTTATCCAAACGATATAAATGAGTATCAATACCAACGCGCACAGCTTCGCGCTCTTTTAAAGAAACATAGAGTTCGGAATCAGGGCGCTCTCCTACTAAAATAATAGCCAAACTCGGCCGTCTCCGACCATTAGCAAAAATATTCGGAACAATCAGGTCTTTGATTGCTTCCGCTATTTTAACGCCATCGATTATCTTACTTGTGTTCTTCATAACTTAAGCTGGTAAAGGAAAGTGACGACATAAATTAGCTGTGGCTTGTTTTAATTCTTGCAATCTTTCCTCGTCTTGGCGATTTTTAATTGCCTCGTCAATAATTTCGGCTAAAATCAACATTTCCGCTTCTTTAAGACCTCTGGTCGTTACAGCCGGTGTACCAATACGAACACCGGAAGGATTTAGGGGTGGGTTAGGATCATTAGGAATAGTCGAGCGAGAAACGGAGATACCAACTGTCTCTAAAGCTCTTTCTGCTTCTTTACCAGCTAAATTTTGAGCTGACAAATCAACAACAAACAAATGATTATCAGTGCCACCAGAGACAATCCGATAGCCGCGACCGATTAAAGCAGTGGACAAAGCCTGAGCGTTAACAATTACTTGCCGAGAATACTCTTTAAACTCCGGTCGCAAAGCTTCAGCAAAAGCGACTGCCTTGGCAGCAGTAACATTATCATGCGGCCCTCCCTGCATACCCGGGAAAACTGCCCGATCGACCTGTTTAGCATATTGCTCTTTACACATAATCATCGCACCCCTAGGGCCGCGGAGGGTTTTATGTGTCGTTGTCGAAACAACATCAAACAAGGGTACCGGATTAATTAATTGCTTACCGGCAATTAAGCCAGCGATATGGGCAATGTCAGCAAAAGTATAGGCACCAATTTCCTCGGCAATATCTTTAAAGGCCGCCCAATCTATTTCTCGCGAATACGCACTGAAGCCGGCGACAATCATTTTTGGTCTTTCGACTAAAGCCACACGTCTAACTTCTTCCATATCAATAAAGCCGGTTTTAGAATCGACGCCATACTGAACAAAATTATATAAGCGTCCGGAAAAATTAACACTATGACCATGGGATAAATGACCGCCATGATCCAAGCGTAAGCCTAAAACCTTATCTCCTGGCTCTAAAAAAGCCATATAAACAGCGGCATTAGCCGGAGAACCGGAAAGAGGCTGAACATTAACATGTTCAGCTTGAAAAAGCTCTTTAGCCCGAGCGATGGCTAATAATTCCACTTCATCGATAATATTATTACCGCCATAATAACGCTTGCCGGGATAACCCTCACTATATTTATTAGTTAAAACTGAAGATAAAGCTGATCGCACCGCTAAAGAAGCATAATTTTCCGAAGCAATAAGCTCCAGTTCATTTGACTGGCGATCTTCTTCGCGACGAATAATATCGGCAACCGCTTTATCTTGCTCTTGTAAAATAGTATTTTCCATATATTTAATCTTAGTTTAGAGAGGCTCTTTTGTCAAAAAGAAAGATTTTAATTAATAAAAAACGCCCCAAAGGGCGCCTAATATATTAAAAGGAACCCACGTTTAAATAAACATACAGACGGCAATAAATCCCGACCAAGTTTTTTTATTTTTATTAACCAACATATCTTTATAAGTATAAACTAAGACTCAGCAAAAAACAAAAAATCAAATAATTTTTTTAAACATATAGGTCTGGCTTAATTTATAACCCAATTTACGATAATAGCCACGAACACCAACACCAGAAATCACAGCAATGTTCTTAGCGCCAGCGAGAGATGCTAATAATTCCGCTTTGGCCAACAACTCTTTACCCAAACCGCGGTGTTGGACTTTCGCGCCACTGCCAACAGGCATAAGTTCTCCATAAACATGCAATTCGCGAATTAAAGCGGGAGCAATCGGACTATTGTCGGCCAGACGCAAGCGGCAAAAACCATAAAGAGTCTTATGATCTAAACTATCAGCGCTAATAAAATATTCTTTGCCGCTAGAAGAGTCATATTCGATAACATTTATTTGATAATCTTTAATCACTGTCTCCTTAGCTTCACGACAACGAATACAAGCGCACTTAACGCCCTGTTGCTGCATTATCTGTCTAAGGTTCGTGATCTTATTGCCAGCAATAATTGATTCAGCGGGAATATCACGAATAAGCCTGATAATACGGACATATTCAGGAACCAAGGCTTTACATTTAATAATTAAATTCTTTAAAACACGATCTGAATAAGGCTTATATTTTCCTTGTAAATACCATTTATACAATAAACTGCCTTTTGTCACGACCGTCGGATAAAATTTTATCTGATCAGGCTGAAAACGTTCATCGGAAAATAAAAGCGCAAATAAAGATAAATCTAGCCGAGGATTAGAACCGGGAAGAGCGGGCATTAAATGATAAGTTATCTTAAAGCCATAATCTTTTAGTAAAGTAGTGGCAGCAGCAATCTCTTTAACGCCATGACCGCGACGATTTAAAGATAGTATCCGATCATTAGCGGCCTGAACGCCCATCTCTACTCGCGTACAACCGAAAATACGCATTTCCTCAACTTCTTTAACGCTAATATAATCAGGCCTGGTTTCTAAAGTAAGCCCAATAATACGATAACGAGCTTTTTCATTTCTTTTCTGCTCTTTAGCTAAATAAGAACGTAAATCACTTAACTTTAAATTTTGCCGATAAGGACTACTCTTTAAATCTACAGACGCACGATAGTCATTAGCGGCTCGAAAACAATTTAAAATATACCAATATTTATATTTTTCCGGTAAATAACTCCAGGTACCACCAATAACGATAATTTCGATCTTCTCCGGCTGGTGGCCATTATTCTCTAAAGATCGTAGACGAGAAACAACCTGAGTATATGGATGATATTGGCAGCGAATTGCCCGCATAACTGCCGGTTCGTTAGACAAATAGCTAACCGGCACATCTTTTTGGCGCGGACAATAAACACAGTGGCCGGGGCAAGGATAAGATTTAGTCAAAACGGCCACCGGCGCTATACCAGACATTGTCCGAACAGAGCGTTTACGTAAAAAATATTCTAATTCTAAAACTGGCTTAATCTCTTTTTTCGCCAATAAACGTCTATATTCGTGGATAATATCAGAATTAAGCAGGGAATCAATTTTATATTTTGTACTTAAACGACGCTTTAAAGCTGATAAATCATCACGGCTATGCACCGAGACTGAAGCCTCTTTAATTAAATCTTTGATTGCTTCCAACATAATTTTAGGATATAATACTGGTATTATTATAGCAAACATTTCTTATTTTTATCTTTATGAACAAAAAAATTACAACTTTATTGTTTGTGTCCGCCGCCGTCCTGATTTTACTACCAACTCTCGCTAAGGCTTCAGAAATTAAATCTGGTAACCACGTCTATTTACCACAAGGAGAAACAATTGACGGTAATCTATACGCCGCGAGCAACAATATCACAATCGAAGGGGAAATAAAAGGAGACCTGATTGCTGCCGCTCAGACAATTACTGTTAATGGTCGCATAGAGGGGGATTTAATTGCTGCCGCTCAGACAATTACTGTTAATGGTGAAATTAACGGCAGTATTCGTTTGGCTGGAAACAGCGCTAATTTAAACGGTCCAATAGCCCGTAATATTAATTTTATTGGTAATTCCTTAAACATCGGCAAAGAAGCAAAGATTGGTTGGGATGTCTTAAGTGGCGCTGCCAACACCGAAATTATGGGTTTAGTAAACGGCAGTGTTTATGGTGGCGGCAATAATTTAATGCTCTCTGGAAAAATAGGCAAAGATGTCCATTTCACCGGTGATGAAAATATTCGCCATATCACTTTAAGTCCAGAGGCGATTATTAATGGTAATTTAAATTATAACGAAAAGACAGAAATAACGCTCCAACCGGGAGCAACTGTTGCCGGAGAAATGAAAGCCGTGTCACAAAAAACAGAAAAAAATATTAGCAATCTCTTATGGTCATGGCTTTATCGTGTTTTTGCCGCTTTAATAATGGGACTGATCTGGATTGGCGTTGGAAAAAAATTAACCATTTCCCTACAAGCAATAATCAAAAAACAACCTTTAGCTAGTCTGGGTTGGGGAATTATTAGCTTTTTAGTAATACCTGTGATTGCTCTTGTTTTAGTTTTTACTCTCATTGGAATTCCCTTAGCACTCGCTCTTATGAGCGCCTGGTTAGTCACCCTGATGTTTAGCAAAGTTCTAAGCGCAATTTTACTCGGCAAAGAAATAAGCCGACGGATAATAAAAGATCAAGATTCTCATAAAAATTGGCTAATTTCTCTAGTTATTGGTGTTATCGTCGCCTGGGCTTTATTTGCTCTACCTTTTATCGGTTGGCTAGTATCTCTAATCGCGATTTGCTTCGGTTTCGGCGCTATACTTTTACTCTTGCGCCAACACCAATCCTAAAATTAAATAAATTTATGTTTAATCCAGAAATATTTAAAGCTTACGATATTAGAGGAATCTTTGAAAAAGATTTTGACCTTAATTTTGCTTCTGCTCTTGGTAGAGTTTTTGTTGCTTTGCGACGCCAAGACGGAGACTGTGTGCTCAATAAACCTTTAAAAATACTCGTTGCCCGCGATATGCGCGTAAGTTCTCCGGCAATATTATTTGCATTAATAGAAGGCTTAAAAAAAGCCGGAGCGGAAGTAATCGATGCTGGGCTTATTTCTACACCCAGTTTCTATTTTTCCGTTTCTAATCAGCAGGCAGACGGAGGTATTATGATTTCTGCCTCTCACAATCCTAAAGAATGGAATGGCTTTAAATTAGTCAGAACAAAAAGTCGGCCAATAAGCGGTGAAAGTGGAATCCAATGGCTAAAAGATCATATTAATATAAATACCAGCACAAAAACTCTAGAAACAAACACGGAAACGAAAATTATAAATAATGCCACCCTATCTCAGCTACAACATGATTTAAATTTTATTGCCGTTAATGATATTAAGCCTTTATATGTAATTGCTGATGCGGCTAACGGTATGGGCGCGCAATATCTAGAACTTTTAAGTAAATCCTTGCACATTAATTTAGAAAAGTTAAATTTTACTCTCGATGGCTCTTTTCCAGCGCATGAAGCCGACCCTTTAAAAGCCGAAAATCTTCAACAGCTACAAGCAGCCGTTTTGGCAAAAGGAGCAGATTTAGGTATCGCGACTGATGGCGATGGCGATCGTGTCTTTTTTATTGATAATCTTGGAGAATTAATTGATCCTTCAATTATCCGCGGACTTTTAGCACAAATTTTTCTACGTGATAAGCCGGGTAGCAAAATTTGCTATGACGTCAGACCAGGAAAAATTACCACCGACTTAATCGAAGAAGCAGGTGGAATAGCAATCCCTACACGCGTCGGCCATTCTCTAATCAAAGAACAGATGCTGGTTGAACAAGCTTATTTTGCTGGCGAATCTTCTGGCCACTTCTTCTTAAATCTAGAAATAGGCTGTTTTGAAATGCCAATGATTATGATTGGTAAATTATTAGCTCTATTTTCTCAGCAAAGCAGCACAATAGCGGATTTTATCCAGCCTTACAGACGTTACAGCCATTCTGGAGAAATTAATCTCTCCGTTAAAAATAAAGAAAAGGTCTTCAGTTTACTGGAAGAAAAATACCAAGACGGAAAAATAGAAAAACTTGATGGTATTAGTATTATTTATCCAGATTTTTGGTTTAACGTCCGCGCCTCAAATACCGAAGATAAAGTAAGATTAAATTTGGAGGCGAATGATAGCGCTATAATGTCGATAAAAAGAGACGACATCCTCAGTCTTATTCGTCAATGTTAAATTAATAGCAAAAAAACGAAAAAGCCCGCTATGACAGCGGGCTTTTTGTTATCTAAACTCTTTATTTCTTTTCTACAACGATACTGCATTTATTTAAAAGAGCAGCTAAAGCACCGGCGGCCGCTAAAATAGGAGCAAAAACAGCACCAACAACTACAACTGTAACTGGAATTTCCATCAATACTTTACCCTTCTCATTTTTAATAATAATACGGCGCACATTACCGGCCTTAATTAATTCTTTTATCTTCTTAACTAATTCATGACCCTGTAATTTAAACTCCTCAAAATTTTTTTCTCCTTTTGTTTCTGTTTTTTTGGTTTTTTATAAATTTCATATTTATCAAACAAAATGAATTATTATTTATGTAATATTAAAAAACAATTAAACCAGACAAAACAAAATTTTATTTTTCGGGAA
>CAIZYV010000051.1 GCA_903937325.1 Candidatus Falkowiibacteriota bacterium
CAGTTCAGCAAGAATACCAAAAGAATCTTGTTCACTCATGCCACCTTTATCTTGCATCACCTTAGCTAAACCAAGCATGCCGTCCAAACCGGTGCCCAGACCCAAATCGCCTTGCAAATCATTATAATTACCGGTCTTAGCCATCTTTTTTGTCACCGCCGCCATCATGCCGTAATCATTATTTTTTAAGGCTTCACGGAAAACCGCCGCCAATTCGGAAGAATTGGAAATACCGGCAATATTTTTAGAGGCTTCGCCTTCCAAGCGAGATTTAATATTAGCTCTGGCGGTTGAAGACTCGGATAATTTATTTTCCCGAATCTTATCTTTCGTCTTTACTTGATGATCTGTTATAACCTTCTTATCCTGATTCTTGGCCTCAATTTGATTTTGGATAGTTGTGTAGACCTCATCTTTCTCTGTTTGATCAGCTACAACACGATCTTTGCGCATTAAATCGTTTATTTCTTCATCATGGCCGCCAATCTGTTGTTCTCTCGCGCGAATATCATCCCTCCGGCCATCCAACTCATTCTGCTCCCTTTCCGTTATTGAGCCGTCTTTTTCTTTCTTTTCTAAATCAGCAAAAGGAGGTTCTTTAAGAATATCGATTTCTAACTGTAAATCAATCCTTTTATTATCAAGATTTTTAATCCTGGCTTTATTATCATTATCTTCTTGTTGAGTAACAACACGGCTCTTATCATTTTCTAAACTATTAATATCTTGATCAATCAATTTAATATTATCTTTATCTTTATTCATCTCTTCACCATATTTCTTTTCCTTCTTAATCGAACCACCTCTTAAAAATTTATGTTCGACAAAATTCTGCCAACCGACATCACCGGTAGAAAAAAGAGCTGCCTTACGATGTAGCCAACCAGCCTTAGGATCTTCTGCTTTATTTATAGTATTAAACCTAATACTATCTTTTCGCAGCTGACGATTTGACGCGACCTGTTCTTGCCGGCGTTTGTTAGCGGCAACCAAATTTAAATCAATACCTATCTTATCGCTCGCATAATCGCGCACATCAGCAAGATTATGACCAAGAGTCCGGCCCGCCCATTTAGTAGCTGAGCCAGCCATTGCCTTACCTTTATTAAGCGCCGCCATACCATCACCAGCCACCGATCCGGCAGCCCCGCCGATTTGCTGAGCAATTTTTAAACCGCCGATTAACATACCAATACCAATAACAAACTTAATCAAAGCAGCGGGAGTCGCGGCTTCAGTCGCAAAAGGACTGCCGCTATCACCATTATCGCCAACCGCGGCAACATCGCTTTGTAAAGAATCTTGAGAATCAGCCGCCTGTTGAACAAGATCTAGATTCGTTCCGGTCTGTAAAGCGGCAAAAGAGAGCCAGATAAAAAAAGCAATCACCGGCCCGACGACCAAATTCTGAATAAATTCTTTCCACCACTGTGAAGCATATTGCGACCCACCCGGAAAAGCCGAAAGCAAATAAGCTAAAGGAGATAAAACAACATAAATCCAAATCATCACC
>CAIZYV010000052.1 GCA_903937325.1 Candidatus Falkowiibacteriota bacterium
CCCCCTTTTAACTAAACGTTCTGATACAAAACGTGTAGCTATTATTTTAATTGCTTCCAACCGTGGCATGTGCGGTCCTTATAATGCCTCTATTATTAATAAGGTTAAAGAATCTATTCAGCGTCATCCCTCTGTCCCGGTTGATTTTATTTTAGTTGGTAAAAAAGCGGCGGCTGTTTATACACAAAATCAGACAGTCGCGGCTGAATTTCCGAAAAGCGATCTTTTAAAAGATTCTGCTGAGGTATTACCGATAGTTAAAATGGTAACTGATGATTTTTTGAGCGGGCGTTATGATAAGATTTTTGTGGCTTATACGGATTTTATTAGCCCGGCGAAGCAGATTCCGCGTGTTAAGCAATTATTACCCGTGGATATTGATTCTCAAGAAGGCTATCTTGGTATTGTTGGTGATCCTAAAGTTAGCGTTAACAAAGAAATGTTGCTGGATAAGGAGAGTAAACATTTGGTGCCAAAATCCGGCTTTGAATATATTTTTGAACCCAGTCCAAATGAAGTTTTAGATAAGATTATACCCCGTCTATTAGAGGTCCAGGTTTTTCAAGCTTTACTAGAAGCAAATGCTTCTGAACACAGTGCTCGTATGAGCGCCATGCATCAAGCGACTGAAGCCGCTACCGATATGGTCCAGGAACTAACATTATTTTATAATAAAGCCCGCCAAGCCGGTATTACGGCGGAAATAGCGGAAATCAGCGCTGGCGCTAACGCCCTGCTCGATTAATTGTTAATAAATTTTAAAAATATGTCTGACAAAAAAAATAATGATGGTAGCGTCAAACAAGTTATCGGCGTCGTTGTCGATGTCTATTTTGCTGAGCGTCTGCCGGAGATTTACAACGCTTTAGAAATAGATTTAAACGGCAAGAAGTTGGTTCTGGAAGTAGAGCAACATATCGGCGCTAATATGGTGCGTACTGTCGCTATGGGTTCAACTGATGGCTTGCAACGCGGTGCTAAGGTTGTTGATACGGGTTTACCAATCAGCATGCCTGTCGGTCCGGAAACTTTAGGACGTATTTTTAATGTTTTAGGTGAGGCCGTTGACGGCAAAGAGACACCAAAGACAGTCAAGAAATATGCTATTCATCGTCCGGCGCCTAAATTTACTGAACAGTCTAGCAGCGTTGAAATTTTAGAAACTGGCATTAAAGTTATTGATCTCATTTGTCCAATTATTAAAGGTGGTAAGGTGGGTTTGTTCGGTGGCGCTGGTGTCGGCAAGACGGTTGTTATTTTAGAACTTATCCATAATATTGCCAGTGAACATGGTGGCTATTCGGTTTTTGCTGGTGTCGGCGAACGTACTCGCGAAGGTAATGATTTATATCATGAAATGAAAGATAGCGGCGTGTTAGATAAAGTTTCTATGGTTTTTGGTCAGATGAATGAACCGCCGGGAGCTCGCGCTCGCGTGGCTTTATCCGGTTTATCTATTGCTGAGTATTTCCGAGATGAAATGAATCAGGACGTGCTCTTTTTCGTCGATAATATTTTCCGTTTCACTCAAGCTGGCTCTGAAGTTTCCGCTCTTTTAGGTCGTATGCCTTCCGCCGTTGGTTATCAGCCGACTTTATCGACAGAAATGGGTGAATTACAGGAACGCATTACTTCAACTAAAGACGGCTCCATTACTTCTATCCAGGCTGTTTATGTGCCGGCTGATGATTTAACTGACCCAGCTCCAGCCACCACTTTCGGCCACCTCGATTCTACCGTCGTTTTATCCCGTTCGTTATCTGAACTTGGTATTTACCCGGCAGTTGACCCACTTGATTCTTCTTCTATTATTTTAGATCCGAAAGTTGTTGGGCAAGATCATTATGAGGTGGCTCGCGGCGTACAGAAGATTTTGCAACGTTATAAAGATTTGCAAGATATTATTGCTATTTTGGGCATGGAAGAATTATCAACTGAAGATAAATTAATTGTGGGACGCGCTCGTAAAGTCCAGAAATTCTTATCCCAGCCATTTTCGGTGGCAGAAGCTTTTACTGGCCGACCGGGTAAATATGTTAAACTGTCTGAGACCGTTAAAGGGTTTAAGGCTAT
Source organism: Candidatus Falkowiibacteriota bacterium (assembly GCA_903937325.1). Lineage (GTDB taxonomy): Bacteria > Patescibacteriota > Patescibacteriia > Patescibacteriales > UBA12465. The sequence continues at coordinate 2,074 of CAIZYV010000052.1, forward strand.
TTTGGATGGTTTGTATGATGATCGTTCCGAGGATGATTTCTATATGAAGGGCGGAATCGAAGAAGTTGCCGCTGTTAATGCCTAATTATTATGGCCGAGAAAAAAAGTATTAAATTTGAAATCGTTACGCCCGACCGAACTGTTTTGAAACAGGAAATTTTGCAAGTCAGCGTTCCGACTCAGGATGGCGAAATAACCATTTTGCCCGATCATATTCCTTTAGTTTCTATTTTAAAGCCGGGTATTTTAGAAATAAAAACCTTGGATCAAGAAACAGAGATTATGTCTGTGTCTGGTGGTTTTATCGAAGTTTTGCGCGATAAAGTTGTTATCTTAGCCGATACGGCCGAAAGAGCACAGGAACTTGATGAAGATAAAATTACTGCCGCCCGTGCTTTAGCGGAAGCGGCAAAAATTGAAGCTTTGACTCGTTCTGATTATGATTTCTCGGCGGTTGCCGCGAAACTAGAAACAGAATTGGCCCGTGAGCGCGCTTTGCATAAATGGCGCCGCCTTAAAAATATTAAATAATTCAAGTAAATAGATAAATAATAAACAAGGAGGAAAACTATGTTTGAAATTATGACAGAACAAAATGAAGTTCATGACACAAAACATGATCATGAGCAACACGAAAATCACGAAGCCTTATTTAATCAGGAATGGGAGAAATCTCAATTAAACCAGATTATTAAAGGTTTTAAAGACGGCCGACCTTTGTCGGAATTAGTGGCTGAATTGCCTGGGTTTAAAGAATCTTTCCAGCATCCATTGGATTGTTTGGACTGTGCTGACGGCCGAGTTTGTTCTGGCCGCAAGCTAGGTCTGGCAGGCCAAGGAATTCTGTTAGGAGCTGATGACCAAGCCAAGCTCGATGCCAAAATTGCTGAGATTGAGAATTTGACCATTAGTGGTCATGAGAATTGCGGCGCCGCCGGCATTGCTTGCCAGGGAGCACCTGATAGTGATGAACAAGGTTATGCTTATACTAAGGAATTGGCGGCTAGAAATGGTCGTCCTTATAAGGAAATTCATAAAGATGAGTTTCGTTGTGCTGTTCATAATGAGCGCTGTCTTGTTTTAGAAGGTACTGGTCGTTTTGATGTAGCTAATCTCCAAGGATTTCCCGGACAATTTATTTCTTCCGCGGAGTATTTTGGTCTTAGCGAAGAATACCAGATGACCGAAGCCAAGGCTTTGATTGGCATTGCTTTAAGTAGTCATAGTTTTGGCGAACGCTTTGATCAGGAAAATCCTTTTTATCTTTTGATTTCCGCTGATAATCAAGAACAACTTGATAAGATGAAATCTTGGGCTGAAAAAGTGGCCGCTGATTATGAAGGCAGGGTTAAAGTTGATGCCTTTATTGCTCCAGAAAAATAATTTTTTTATTTGGATTATAAAAACCGCTAGCTTTTAGCCAGCGGTTTTTTTATTTGTCATTTAAAGACGAGTGCTAGAATTTTATAGTAATATCCAGGCCAATAAAATTAAGCCTAAAGCAATACGGTACCAGCCAAAGATTTGAAAATCATGCTTTTGAATAAATTTTAAGAAGAATTTTATACCTATTATAGCAGTTACAAAAGCGGTAATGATGCCGATACACCAAAAGAGCGGTTCCTGCCCCTGTAAAGTGGGGGGAGTTTTATATAAGTCGAGGATTGTTGCCGCTGCCATGGTTGGCAGAGCCAAGAGAAAGGAAAATTCAACAATATTTTTGCGCGAAACACCGAGTGAAATTCCACCCATGATGGTGGCGGCTGAGCGTGAGACGCCAGGGATAATGGCTAAGGCTTGAAAAACACCGATTAAGCCGGCTTGCCGATAACTGAGGTCCGTTAATCTTTGTTCGCTTAATTCTTGATTTTTGCGAGCAAAATATTTTTCTAAAATAATTAGGATAATTCCTCCAATTAATAAAGCGGCGGCAACTAAAGGCAGGCTTTCCATCAGGTAATTTTTAACTAATTTATAGGCGGCTAGACCTATAATCGCGGTGGGAATGAAGGCGGCAGCAATTTTCAGAATTAATTTTGGTTCTTTAAGTAGTTTCTGAGCATATAAAGCCGCTACAGACAAGATGGCTCCGAGTTGTATAGAAATCAAAAAACTACTTAAAAAGTCGCTGTCAGGCAGATTTAAAGCCTTAGCAGCTATGATGAGATGGGCGGTGGAAGAAATTGGTAAAAATTCCGTAATGCCTTCGAGTAAGCCAAGTAAAATAGCAATGCTGATTGTCATATTAAAATTATTACGTGCTTAAGAAAGACTATTTTCTTAATTTTGGAGGATATTTATTACTTTAATTTTACTATATTTTTACTTTGTCCGCCAGCCTTTTTGCTGGACAATTATTATCCCTTGACATCCCTTACTAAAAGCCTTAAAATAGGCTTATGCTTAGCACTCGACATCTTTGAGTGCTAATAAATATATTAATAAAAATTTTATAATATCAGCCAAAATAATCATTAAAATTTCTTAAATTTTTTCGATTTTTTTCATTATTTTTGGCCTTTAGCCTTATGAAATTAAAACCACTTTCTAATCACGTAATTGTGAAAGCGGCTCCCCAAGAAGAGATGACTAAGTCTGGCATCGTTTTACCCGGTACCGCCGATAAGGATCGTCCGGAAAAAGGAGAAGTTATTGCTGTTGGTACTGGTAAAATTTTAGAGAGCGGCCAGCTTTTGCTGATGAGCGTTAAAATTGGTGATCAAGTTGTGTTTAAAAAATATTCTCCGGATGAAATTAAGATTGATAATGAAGACTTCTTAATTTTAAACGAGAGTGATATTGTCGCGATTTTAGAAGATTAATATCATATTTAGTAATTTAGTTTTTTTAACAGGAAAATTGTTAATCTTAAATAATCAATCTTATGTCTAAACAAATAATTTTTGATGAGAAGGCTCGTTTGGCCTTAAAGCGCGGCGCCGATCAGTTGGCTAACGCCGTTAAAGTAACTCTTGGTCCCAAGGGGCGCAATGTTGTTATCGATCGTAGCTATGGCGCGCCGATTGTCACTAAAGACGGTGTAACTGTCGCTCGGGAAATAGAATTAGAAGATAAATTTGAAAATATCGGTGCTAGCATCGTGAAAGAAGTCGCCTCTAAAACTAATGATGCAGCCGGAGACGGTACAACTACCGCGACTGTTTTAGCACAGGCTATCATTCATAACGGTTTGAAATTAGTTGCGGCCGGTGTTAATCCGATCGAAATCCGCAAGGGTATCGAAATAAGGGTTGCACAGATTGTGGCGGAATTGAAAAAAATGAGCAAGAGCATTAGCACTAAGGAAGAGATTGCTCAAGTCGGTTCTATTTCGGCTAATGACGAGGAAATCGGGCAGATTATTGCGGAGGCGATGGATAGTGTTGGCAAAGAGGGCGTAATTACTGTTGAAGAAGGACAGTCTTTCGGAATTGAGAAAGAAGTGGTTGAAGGTATGCAGTTTGATAAAGGCTATTCTTCGCCTTATATGATCAGCAATTCGGAGACGATGAAAGCGGAAATGAACGATCCTTATATTTTAATTACCGATAAGAAAATTTCTTCTTTACAGGAAATTTTGCCTTTGTTGGAAAAAGTGGTGCAGTCTGGTAAAAAAGATTTAGTAATTATTGCCGATGATATTGAAGGGGAAGCGCTGGCAACTTTTGTTGTTAATAAATTGCGCGGCACTTTCAATGTTTTGGGCGTTAAAGCTCCCGGTTTTGGTGATCGCCGCAAAGCGATGCTCGAAGATATTGCTGTTTTAGTCGGTTCTCATGTTATTTCCGAAGAAGTTGGTTTGAAATTAGATAAGACTGAACTGGTTGATTTAGGGCATGCCCGCCGTGTTGTTTCTTCTAAAGATAATACGACGATTATTGACGGCGCCGGTGATAAACAGAAAATTACTGAGCGGATTGCTCAAATTCGCCGCGAGAAAGATTTAAGCGATTCCGATTTTGACAAAGAGAAATTACAAGAACGTTTAGCGAAATTGGCTGGCGGTGTCGCCGTTATTAAAGTGGGAGCGGCCACGGAAACAGAAATGAAAGAGAAAAAATATCGTATTGAAGACGCTCTTAACGCGACTAAAGCGGCCGTTGAAGAGGGAGTCGTTCCTGGCGGCGGTTTAGCTTTAGCGATTGCTTGCTATGGCGCTGATTTTACTGGCTTTGAAAAAGAAATGAAGGATAGCAGTAATTTGTCTGCCGGAGAAAAAATTATTAATCAGTCTGTTTTAGAGCCTATCAGACAAATCGCTAGTAATGCCGGTGTTGATGGTTCTTTGATTCTCCAGCGTATAATTGAGGAGAATAAGGGTGCACAGGCTGTGCGTGGCTATAATGCTGCTAATGGCGAATTTGTAGAAATGATCAAAGCTGGTATTGTTGATCCGACTAAAGTAGTTCGTTCTGCTTTAGAAAATGCTGCTTCCGCCGCGATGATGTTTTTAACTACAGAAGCTGTTATTACCGATAAGCCGGAGTCAAAGGGTTGTGCTTGTGATAGTGGTCATGCTCACGGTGGTGGCATGGACATGGGAGGAATGATGTAATCTAAATTAAAGCTTTTAAAAGAGGTGGTTTAATACCGCCTCTTTTTGTTATTGTATTTGGATGTCGCCTTCTTTTTTGCTATAATATGATTATAAAAAATAATGTTTTAAGTATATGTCGATTAAGAAAAAAGTCCCGATCGCGAAAAAAAAATCGGTGCTTGTCGCTGTTTCTGGTTATTTTAATCCTCTTCATGTCGGGCATTTAGAGATGATTAAATTGGCGAAGAAGTTGGGGGATAAGCTTGTGGTTATTGTTAATAATGATAAGCAGGTTAAGCTGAAAGGCCGGGTGTCTTTTATGTCCGAGCAGGATCGTGTAGCGATTGTTAAAGCATTGCGCGATGTTGACCGGGTTGTTTTAGCAGTTGATGATTATCGCTGGCCTGACGGAGAAGTGCCGGTTATTAAAACTTTAGCCAAAGTGAGGCCTAATATATTTGCTAACGGTGGTGATCGTAAGAATTTAGCCAATGTGCCTGAATATGAAGTCTGTCAGAAATATAAAATTAAGATGGTTGATGGTTTGGGTAAAAAGATTAGAGCTAGTTCTACGATGATTGCCGAAGCCGCCGCCAAGAAAGAAAAATTAAATAAAAAGAAATGATTATACGCCGATTAGCCAGATATTTTTTAATCTTTGCTTTATGTCTATTAGCGACGGTCTTACTTTTGTCGTTAATTTTTGGGCGTAGTCTGATCCGATCGCTTGCCGGAGAAAATAGTTTTTTAAGTCGTTTGGATAATTTATTAAAACAAGAAGAGCAAGTATCAACAGTCCTACGCCCAGAAAAGACCGTTCGTTTTGTTGAAGGCTGGACAAATCGCGATATGGGTCAATATCTCGAAGGCCAGGGTATTTGGCAGAGTGAAGAATTATTAGAGTCAGCTGGTTTTCCTCAGGTAGATTATAGCTTAGAGACAGATATGCCATTGCCACTAGATTTTTCTCAGCAATATAATTTTTTACAGGACAAGCCTCTCAGCCGCGGCTTGGAGGGGTATTTATATCCCGATACGTATCGTATTTATGCTGCTAGTTCAACCCCGGCTGATTTAATTGTAAAGATGTTGTCTAATTTTGATCAGAAATTAACTGCGCAGATGCGGGCTGATATTAAAAAACAGGGAAAGACAATTTACGAAATTGTTACCATGGCTTCTATTTTAGAAAAAGAAGCGCCGATTAATTATGCTTCCGGTGATAATCGTGACGCCCGTATTATTGCTGGAATTTTTTGGGATCGGATAAAAGTTGGTCAAGCTTTGCAATCTTGTGCCAGCCTTGCTTATATTCTGGGCGTGAATAAATCGCAATATAGTGCCGCCGATACACAAATCGAATCCCCTTATAATACTTATAAATATCGCGGTTTACCTCCTGGTCCAATCAGTAATCCGGGAATCTTAGCGATTGAAGCGGCTATATATCCATTAAGCACAAATTATAATTATTTTTTAACACCATCGGGTAGTAAGGAAATAATTTATGCCGCTACTTATGAAGAGCATTTGCGCAATAAGAATAAATATTTGCCTTAAATCATATGTTTGAACAAGTGCAAAAAAAATCAGGAGAAAGTGACGGTAAAAAAGTTGTCGGTGGTGCTAATAATTTTGTGACCGCTGCTGATCGTTTGTCTGAGCAAAATAATCCTGGCCGCCGTCACTGGATTTTTCTTGTTTTGTTAGTTTTTTTAGCTCTTATAATATTTGGTTTTTTCGCTTGGTGGCTTTGGGGTCGTTTAAGAAATGAACCGGCGGTATCTCTGCAAGAGCTTGAAGCTGCTGTTTTGGAGCAAGCACGTTTGGATAATTTGCATTTAGGTGATTCTGGCGACACAACTGACGTGACTAGCAGTACAACGCCTGTTAGTGAAATAGAATATTTGTCTTTTGCTGATTTTTATCAGGCTCCTACTTCCGGACAACGAGAATTTAATTTTGCTGGGTACGACTTGCCGATGAATGTGAAAATAAATGTCGCTAATTATTATGAACTTTCTCGAAAAATAGATTTACAAAGCAATATAGATTATTTAAATAATAATGGTTTTGCTGTAATTAATAATCCTTGGTCGAAAGAGGCGGCCAATTTTTATTCTTTAGCCGTTTATCTTGATAATCAGCAAATCCCTTTGTTTATAAGTGCTGATTTTATTTCTTATTATTATCAAAGTGTTTTAAAGTCTACTTTTAAAGAAATAGAAGAAGGCGTTTTTTACGAGAGCCTTTGGAATATCAATAAAACTCTCTATGATCGGGCTCGCAACCGCTACGAAACACATCTAGCCGCTATTGGTAATGTTAATGATCGAGTTTTAGAGGGAGAGCGTTTAGAGACAGCTTTCTTTGCTGTTTCTTTAGAATTATTACAACCATCTCTTGATCAAATTGATTTAGCTAATAAATTTTCTGTCGGTAAATTTAGCCCTCAAGAAGCGCAACGTTTTGATTTTACCGTACCCGCTTATCTCAGCGATGATGTGTTAAAAGAATTAACCTTAATCAGAAAAGCTTATGGTAAAGAAAAATCTCCCGTCCTGCTTTATGATCGTAATTATCCAGATTTTGTTGTTCCGATAGAGTATAAGGATAATGCGCGTTTGCATAATTTTTATCTGGCAGCAGCTTGGCTTAATTCTGTTTTTCCTCTTAACTATCGCGATGATTCTTGCCCAGAATGTCTCTTGGATAAGGATGATTGGCGAATTAATTTTACGGCCGCTTGTTTAATATCTCAAGATTTTTCACAGAATCAGGAATTAAAGAATGAATGGGCCCGTGTTTACAAAATAATCTCTTTTTTCAAAGGCCTGCGCGATACTTGGAATTATGTTAATTATCACGATCAGCTTAGCCTTCTTTTTGGTGAAGATTATCAGATAGATACTTTATTTGCCGAACAAAATAACGAATCTTTAGCTGACATGGAAAAGTTGCGTCAAGCTCTCTTGGCCAGAGATTCTGTGCCGATGCAGGGAGCTTTGAATCTTCAATCGATGAGCGGCTTTAGCGCGGCGGGAATGCAGTTTTTGGCTGATTTTTATTGGCCTAATGATTTTATCTTTAGTGGTTTGCGCTATCCCCAAGTTGGCGTTTATCAGGGTGGTGATAAATTAGGATCGAGCAATGTTACTGCTTGCCAAGTCCAGAGAAAAAATCAGCGCTGTCAGGGTTCTGGCCAAGATGTCCTTAGCCTGATCTATCCTAGCTGGCAAGGAGATACTTTTCTAGAAAATGCTAATTATGCTAATTACGCGTCTTCTTTAGAAAAATTAAGGCCTTTAGCGACGGAAGCGATGAATAATAATCTTAATAACTATTGGTCTTCTTTATCTTTGTGGCGTTATTATTTGCAGGCGGATGATCAACATTTGCCTGCTTATTTGCGTTCTGTCGCTTGGCGGGGACAGATGGCTAAGAGTGCTCTTGGTGCCTGGGTAGATATGCAATTACCAGCCGATAAGCTTAGTTTACATAAGGATGTAAAAGAAAAACAGCTGTCATCTAGTGATGGCACTCCTGATTATGCCTGGGTTGAGCCTAATCTTGATTTTTTAGATCGCTTAATCGCCCATAATCAGATGTTGCTTGGCATGTTTAAAGCTCTGAGTATCAATGAGCGCTCTAGTGTCGCCGTTAATAATTTAAACGAGGCCGATCGGCAATTATCTGGGTTGAGAGCAATTGTCGAGAAACAAGCGCGGGCGGAAGATTTAAATAGCGACGATAATCAGTTTATTCGTGATTTTGTCCGCGCTTATAGCGTGGAAAGGGAAGGAAAAAAATCTTTATCTTGGCAGAGTACGGCAGTGGGGGCAAAGATAAAAGAAACTTTAGGGATGCCGCGCTTATTAATTATCGCCCATCCGGTGGCCGGTAAACTTATTTTATCCGCCGGCCCTGTCTTTGATCACCAGGAGAGTCGATAATTTATCTTTATTTTTTAGTTATAAAAAAGCTGCCTTTAAAGGGCAGTTTTTTCTATCTATTGACAAAAACTATGATTACAAAATCAGGGCTTTTTTTATTGTCTATATTCAAATAAATAAACTTCTCCTTGATTAATCTTTTCAAAGTAGTCAGCACTTAGTTTGGCTTCGGCGATTATTTTATTACTTGCCCACCAATACTTATTAATAATAAGATAAGCACGTTTTACATTGGCAAAATCCATTGCCTCTTTCATTGTCTTTCGATCGGCAGAATCATAAACCATTTTTAAATAATATTGATAGAGCGGACCGCCTGTTGGTATGGGGTAAAAATAGATTTCTTCTTTTTCAGTTTTTAGATAACGACGAAAGCCAAATTCACTTAAGGCTGCCGCGCTCGCCTGTTGATTGGCCAAGGTAATATAAGCTTCTCCTTGTGATAAGTTTTCGGCTTTTTTAACAGCGATGATATCGGCAGCGCTAGTTGAATAGCCTCGGGAATTATAATAATTATCCCAGCGAGGGTAAGATCCGTAAACAGAAATGCTTATTGTAAAAGCGGCGATAAGAACAATCAAAGCGTGTATTACTTTTTTTTGTTGACTCGTTTTTAGGCCTAGTTGGTATAATATTTCCCAGTATAATGGCATTAAGATTATTAAGGCGATTATCGGTAAGCGTTCGGCATAGTCACCTTGTTCGTAGGCAATAAGCGCGGGAAATTCAAAGCCGCGGCTAATTAGATAGGCGCTGATAGCGGCTAAAGCGCTGAGTCCTAAAAGAGTGGCACTTTGTCTTTTTTCTTCGCTCGGCCATAAAAAGAATCGTTTGAAAAAAATCAGTAAAGCACCGGCGAAGAGTAGCCAGAAATAATTATTGATAAAGAAGTAACTTAGGTTAAGTAGATATCCTTCACTGTTACTAAAAATAGGATTAAGCGCACTGAGATTAAAACTTTGCCAGGTTAGCCTGCCAAAAGAAGCCGCCGCCCAAATGGTCAGACAAAATGACAACAGGGAGGCAATAAAAATAATGATTGGCTGGCGTAGTCTTTGTATTAAGTTCAACTGTGGTATTATCCTTGGTCCTAGGGACAAAACTACGATCAGGAGGGCGGGTAGGCCGGCCAGAGGGTGCACAGCTAGAGTGGCTAAGGAGGAAAATAGGCTTAAAGGCCAGGCGGCCTTTTTGTAAAGGAAAATGACAGTAGCTAAGAGTAATAAGTAACTGAAATTTTGTGGTGTATTAGCGATAAAAGGAGAAAAACCTATAATCAAGAGCATTAAACTGGCCAACCAACTTATTTTTTGGTCTTCTTCGCGATGATGTAAGTAGGGAAGTAAATGTGGTAAAGAAAGAGCGGCGACTAGTGGCAAAATCCATTGGTTTATAAGGTGTAAACTTAAGCCGCTAATTTTATGGATGAGAATTATTAAGCTATAATTGCCGATGTAATAAGGTGTTTTTGGCAATATATAACCGTATTGGCTTATTTCTGCCATCGCCGCTTGGTGGATAAAGGGATCAAAACCATAACCTAAGCGATAGACTATTGCCGCAATTGAAAATAAGTTAAAATAATAAATTGTGAGAATTATTTTTTTGTATATCGGAGCGGCTTTTTTATTTAAGGCTAATATTGATAAAATAGTAGCGGTGCTGATGGCGACAAAAAAGAAAGGATTGATTACAGTCCAAGGGGAGATTATAGCTGCATCTGTTTGTGCTCTGATAACTAAGATAAGAGCTAGTCCGCTCGCTAACCAGCTTAAAGCAGCATAAATCCAGAAACTTAAACTAGTTGCCGTTTGTTCTTTTTTTTCTTGTACTTGTTTTGTTAGTTGTGATTTTAAGCCAAAATATAATATTACGGCTATGACAGTACTGGCAATCAATCCGAGCCAGTTAAGGGCATAGAGAAAATAGACTATGGCGCTCGCGCTGATAAAAAGGCAGAGGGCGAGCCAAATTTTTTCAAAATTAAGATAAGATAAGTATTTTCGCATATAGCTATATCATAGCAAATTCTTGCTTATTCGGACAATTTTGGCTACTATTAAAAAGAAGATTAAAGGATAAAAATAAGCTTTTTATGAAATTAAGCTGGTTTTGGCAAAAAATAGATTATATTGTGGTCGGGCTCTTAGCCTTGGTTTTTTTTGTGTCTACGGCCGCTTTTAATTATTATACGCAATCACCGGATTATGTTAAATTTTTATCTCCGGACGAAACAGCTAATTATTTTTTTGCTCGGCAATATGCCGAATCTGGCCAGTTATCTGTTTTCGAACCGGCTAATCTTGTCGCCGAAGAAATTGTCCATCCGCGCAGTGTCCGCAGCGATCACGGCTGGTTGAAGCCGGTTAGTTTTCTCGGCATTATTTTAGTTTATGGTCAGATTGGGGCAGTCCTTGGTGTTGGTGTAATTCCCTATTTAAGTCCCTTCTTTGCCTCTTTAGGTATTTTGTTTTTTTATGCTTTTGTCCGTCGTCTTTTCGGCAGACAGACTGCTTTGATTTCTGCTTTTCTGCTCGCTTCTTTTCCGGTTTATTTTTTCTATACCGCCAGAAGCATGTTTCATAATATTTTATTTACCGTTTTTCTTTTGGCGGGAACTTATTTTTTAAGTATCGCTATGCCGGCTAAATCGGCGGCAGAGGTTTCTTTCTGGCGCTGGCAATTAAATAAAGGAGCTTGGCCGTCTTTTTTATGGTCTTTTTTAGCCGGATTGATGTTTGGCGGAGCGGTTGGTGCGCGTTCATCAGAATTATTATGGCTAGCGCCCGTTTTGTTTATTGCTTGGCTTTTTTATGCTCGCCGTTTTGGCGTAACTAGATTAGTTCTGGCAGTGGCCGGGATCGTGCTCGCTCTCTTACCGATTTTTTATTGGAATCAGATTTTATATTCATCGCCTTTTTACGGCGGTTATGGCGAAATGAATAAATCGATTACGGAATTATCTCAAGCCGGCGGGCAGTTTATTCAATCGACTATTTCCGGCAGTTTTTCCAGATACCAGGCCTTATCTGATACTGTTTTAAAGAATATTTTTTATTTCGGCTATCAGCCTTATCAGTCTTTGCGCATGTTTTTTTACTATGTGGTAAAAATGTTTCCGGCTTTGTGTCTTCTGACTTTTTTTGGTTTGCTGATATTTTTATTTCGTGTTTTTCGTCGTCCCAAGCGGGGCGCTTATCTTTATCTTTTTTCTTGGCTGATATTATCTTTGATTCTCGTTTTTTATTATGGTAGCTGGCGCTTTAATGATAATCCTGATCCGCGGCGCTTTACTATTGGTAATTCTTATACTCGTTATTGGCTGCCGATGTATCTTATGGCTCTGCCTTTAGCCGCTTTAGCTATTAGTTCTTTTTCCCGCTGGTTTGCTTCTTTGTTTAAATTTAAAACTGGCGATGATGGCCGTATTTTTGCGCGTTCTTTTTTGACTGGTGGCTTGATGGTTTTTTTAAGTGCTGCCTGGGTATTTAATACCTCTATGTTTACTTTTTTTGGCTCTGAGGAGGGATTGGCGACCCTGTACCACAATCATATTGTTGATCGGGAAAATGCTCAGATTATTTTGGCGGCAACAGAACCGGAGGCGATAATCGTCACTCAATATCATGATAAACAGCTCTTTCCGGAGCGTAAAGTCGTTAACGCTTTACTGACCAATGAAGCGGTTAATAATAGTCTCGGCCAATTATTGTCTTTATATCCGATTTACTATTTTAATTTTTCTTTTCCTGAAAAAGATTTTCAGTATTTGAATGAACGTCTATTACCGTCTTTCGGTTTTAATTTAGAATTAAAAGATAAACGCGGACGCTTTGGTTTATATCGCTTAATACCATTTTCGGCTTCAAGTACCCAAGCTATTATTGGCGAGGAAAAATAAATTTTATTTTATGTTTTATCATATAATTACTATTGGCTGCCAGATGAATAAATCTGATAGCGAGCGCATCGCTTCTTTTTTAGATGAGAAAGGCTATAAATTTCAGTCTTCTTGGCTGGGGGCTGATTTGGTTGTTATGACTACTTGCGGTATCCGTCAGTCAGCTGAAGATCGGGTTTATGGTTTAGTAAATCGTATTCGCCAGAGCAATCCTAAAGCGGTTTTGGTTATTACCGGTTGTTTGTCCCATCGCGCCGATGTGCAAAAGAGGCTAAAGGGTCGGGTAGATTTATTTATGCCGATTAATGAATTGCCAAATTTATTCGCCTTGTTAAAAGATAGCCGTCAGGATTTAGCTTTAAGTTCGGAGGCGGTGCGAAAATTGAGCGGTGAAAAATATTTAACTATCTTACCTAAATATCAAAGTAATTTTAGTGCCTATTTACCAATTGGCAACGGCTGCAATAATTTTTGTTCTTATTGTGTTGTCCCTTATGCCCGCGGTCGCGAAGTTTACCGTCCGACCGCTGATATTATTAGTGAAGCTAAGGCTTTGCTTAAACGTGGTTATAAGGAAATAATTTTAGTGGCGCAGAACGTTAATAGTTATAAGAGCGGCCGGAGCGACTTTCCAAAATTATTAGAGAAAGTAGCGCTTTTACCCGGTGATTTTTGGTTGCGCTTTTCTTCGAGTCACCCCAAAGATTTATCCGATAATCTAATCAAAGTTATTGCCTCTTCTGATAAGATTTGTCATCACTTGCATGTCGCCGTACAATCTGGTGACGACGAAGTTTTAAAAGCGATGAATCGTCAATATACAGCGGCACATTTTCGCTCTTTAATTGCAAAAATCAGGCGAGCTAAACCTGGTATTGCTGTGACGACCGATGTGATTGTCGGATTCCCGGGAGAAAGTAAAAAACAGTTTCAAAATTCTGTGCGGCTCTTTAAAGATTTAAATTTCGATATGGCTTATACGGCGCAATATAGCCCTCGTCCGGGTACCGTTTCTTGGCGGATGAAAGACGACGTTAGCCGAGAAGAGAAGAAGCGCCGCGAAGATATTTTGACGACTATATTAAGAAAGAGCGGACGGAAAGCAAATGAAACTTATTTAAAGCAAATAGTCAAAGTCTTAGCCGAGGGGCAGAATAAACGCCATAAATATTACGGCAAGACTTCTAGCTTCAAGACCGTTCTTTTTAGTGCGCCGTCTTCAGTTATTTCCGAAGATATTATTGGTACCTTTGTCACCGTTAAAATAAAAAAAATCCAGGATTTTGGCCTGGAAGGCGAGTTGATAAAATAAAACAAGCATCTGTAAAAGATGCTTGTGTTTCAGAGCACATTTCCGTCAACCGTTATGGATTTTGTGCACTCAATTTGCTCGCTGGGCCGGCATTGCGTTTTTTTGTTAACGATGTACCGGGCGGACGCAGTGGTCTGATTCTTTTCATGGCGCTGAAATTTTTTTGGTTTATAATAGAAAGAACACTTAAATTATAGGCAATTAGTCTTTTTATGTCAAATAAAGGCGATAAATTTAAGAAAACAAAGGTTTTAGTTATTCTTGGGCCGACGGCTTCCGGTAAGACGTCTTTAGGGGTGCGCTTAGCTCGTAAATATAACGGAGAAATAATTTCTGCCGACAGTCGTCAGGTTTATCGAGGTATGGATATTGGTAGCGGTAAGGATTTAGCTGAATATCTGGTTGATGGGCAGGCTATTCCTTATCATCTGATTGATGTTGTTGATCCTCAGACTGAATTTAATTTGGCTGATTATCAAAAACTCGCTTTTGTGGCAATTGAAGATATATCGAAGCGCGGGTGTCTGCCGATAATTGTTGGCGGCAGTGGTCTTTATCTCCAGGCAGTTGTCGATAATTATAATTTAAGTGCGATTAAACCGGATGTAAAAAAGCGCTCTTTGCTTGACTCTTTGAGTCGGGAACAACTGTTTGCACGATTGGAAAAATTAAAACCAGAATTTGCTGGACAGCTTAATAATAGTGATAAAAATAATCCGCGTCGCCTTGTTCGTTATTTGGAAATTCTCGAGACAGATGAGTCGGCACCACCTAAAATCGAGTCACCTTATGATTTTTTGCTTTTAGGTCTGGATTGGCCTGATGATATTTTACGAGAAAGAATTAAGCAGAGAATTATCACTCGCTTAGAAAATGAAGATATGATTGGTGAAGTTAGCCGTTTACAAACCGATGGTCTTAGTTGGCAGCGTCTTTGCTCTTTTGGTTTAGAATATAAATTTATTTCTTATTATCTTTTAGATAAACTTAGTTATGAGGAGATGATAGAGAAGTTAAGCATTGCTTCTTATCGTTTTGCTAAACATCAGAAAACCTGGTTTCGCCGTTGGGAAAAACAGGGCAGAAAAATTGAATGGGTAAAAGATAAAATCGAAGCAGAAAATTTAATTAATCAGTATTTTGGTTCGTCTGAATAAAAACCAACAAAAAAGCGCTTGCATATGCAAGCGCTTTTTATAATCTTAAGACTTGGTTTATTTTAATAGTAATTTTTCTAACAAAGGTTTTACTTTTTCAGGATTAGCTTTACCTTTCGTTTCGGCCATTACTTTGCCGATAAAGAATTGAATTAGTGGTAATTTGCCTTTCTTATATTCGGTGACTTGTTGTGGGTTAGCTTGGATAACAGTATAAATAGCTTTTTCTAATTCCTCTTCATTGTCTGATTGTTCTAATTCTAGCTTAACCATAATATCACTCGGATCGCCGCCCTCCCAATACATTATTTCTAGAATTCTTTGCCCCGCGTTGGAATTAATTTTGTTCTGCCAAATAAGCGTCATTAATTCGGCAAAATTTTCTGCTGTCATCTTTAAATTACCGGCGCTACGTTTATTGGTATTGAGATTTTTTAATAATTCCCCCGTAATCCAATTAGCCGCCATTTGGGCGACATTTTTATTTTGGCGTTCAAAATTATCACCGCTCGTTTCTATCCAAGCACCGATTTCGGACACGACATTTTCAAAGAAGGCTGACAGCTCTTTATCGTTGGCGATTGTTTCAGCGCTTTCCGCTTTAAGACCGTACTGGTGCTGAAAACGTTTCTGCTTGACGCCAGGCAGCTCTACTAGACTTTGTTTAAGAGAGTTAATCCAAGCCTCGTCGATAATTATCGGGGGGATGTCTGGTTCGGGAAAATAACGGTAATCGGCGGCTGTTTCTTTGCGGCGCTGAGCAATTGTTTCGTTCTTTTTTTCGTCCCAGCCGCGGGTTTCGGGAATTATTTCTAAATCTTCATTTAAAGCTTTTTCTTGGCGGCTGATTTCATAATTAATCGCCTTTTCTACGGCACGGAAAGAATTGATATTTTTTACCTCTACTTTGTTGTTTAGTTTTTTTCGACCGGTCGGCAGAATCTGTCCTTTTTCATATTTCCAAGCGCCTGGTTTCTGCAAGCTAATATTTGCTTCACAGCGCATTTCTCCTTTTTCCATGTCGGCGTTGCTGACTGCCAAAAAGCGCAGAACACGCTGATAGTTCTGACAGAATTTTTTTGCTTCTTCCGCACTTTTGATGACCGGTTCTGTAACCAGCTCGACTAAAGGAGTACCGGCTCGATTGAAATCGATCAGAGTATCTTGGCTATTTTGTGGATGGAATGATTTGCCAGTATCTTCTTCCAGATGAATGCGAGTTATTTCGATTTCTCGGCCATCTATTTCCAATTTTCCCTGGGAACAGAAAGGCTGGTCATATTGAGAAATCTGATAGCCTTTAGGCAGGTCGGGATAGAAATAATTTTTACGGTCGAATTTAGAATGCCGATTAATTTGGCAATCTAAAGCCAGGCCAATGAGTAAGGTCCAATCGATTGCTTGCTTGTTTGGTGTCGGCAAAGTACCGGGGTGACCGAGGCAAATGGGGCAGACCGTTGTATTTGGTGCCTTGCCCTCGCTGTCGTTATTACAAGAGCAGAACATTTTGCTCTTAGTTTTTAGTTCGGCGTGAATTTCTAAGCCGATAATGATATCATATTTCATATCTTTCATTTTACCTGGAAAATGATAAAATCGGAAGTCTTGACCATTTTTCTAATTAGTGATAAATATTAGTCTTAGTTATTTTAAAAAACAATAATAAAAAAGCAAGCAAATGGAAGAAAAAGCTTATTCGCCGAAGATTGATTTTTGGCAAGATTTAACCAGGATTATAAAACCGAAGGACAGGGAAACGGTTATGATCGAGTGGCAAGGTATTTATCAAAAGATCGGCATCCACCCGCCCATGGATAGTTTATCTATTCCGTCGCGACGCAGCCGAAACTCCCTTCTCACTATTGTGCTGCCTGATTGTCGACATGAAGTAATTGATTTTTTTCAGAAGGAAGTGATCAGAAAAAAAATTGATCAAGAAGCTATTATTGAGCTTCTTGCTCTTGAAAGCCATAATTATTTTGATCCCTATGCCGTTTGGCTTCACAAAGATGCCAAGAAGGATTTTCTTGAAACAATTTTAGAAGAAATTTATTATTGTTTCTACGATATGAAAAAAAGCCAATGGCATCAATATGGCCAGATTGCTTTTAAATCGCAGGCGGAAAATAAAACGATTTCTTTGTCTGAAGGGTTGTTCAGTGGTAACTTATCAATTGGTTATCAATACAATGTTTTTTGAAAAAAGGGCTGTTACGCATCAACGTAACAGCCTTTTTCATTTCCTTTTTAGTTGTTATTAAAATAAGCCGGTACTGCCGAATCCTTTATCGCCGCGTTGTGAGTCGTCTTTGATTTCTGTCTCGATAATTTCTGGTGTTTCTATTTTTTGTATCAGTAATTGAGCGATTTTTTGTCCGCTTTCAATATTATAGATATCTTCACTGAGATTTTTAAATACTACTTTTATTTCTCCGCGGTAACTTGCGTCAATCACTCCGCCCATTGTTTTATAGCCTTGGCTGGCTAAACCACTTTTATCCCAAATTAAGCCGACGTGACCGGCGGGTAGGGCGATCCTGACTCCGGTAGAAATTAGTGCTTGTCCATAAGCGGGTATTGAATAATTATCGGCGGCATAAAGATCCAAACCGGCATCGCCGGGGTGAGGGCGAGTTGGTAGTTTAGCGCTGCTGGTTAGACGTTCTATTTTAATAGCTTTTAGCTTTTGTTCGCTGTTTTCCGTTTTGTTTTCTTTGATATTTATTGCTGTCGCATTTTCGGTTTTTTCTTCGGGATGAGCTGCTAATCCTTGATTTTCGCTATTATTCTGTTCTGTCAGTAAAGAACTGTCAATAAGAGCGCGTGGCGCCATGGCTAATTCTGGTAAATTGGGCGTGAGCTTGCCTTTATTAACAAGAATATCACTAACTGCCTGAAAATCTGGCATTTTTTTGATATTGCCAATACTTAAGATACGGTTGGCATATAGCCAGATAAGATAATGGATATCTTCGCGGCTCATGATTTCGCCGTTGCGAGTGCATTTGATCAACCGAAAATCAGGTAAATTCTGAGCGATATCCAGATAAGCTTTTTCAGCTTTTTTAAGATGCCCAATATTATCTTCATGAATATCTTTTGTTTTGCCTTTCCAGTCTTCGCGCTGACGCCCCTTAGCTAATTGTTGAGCGATTTCCGCTTCAACGTGAAGAATTAGGTATAAGTCTGGTTTGGGTATATTAAAGATTTTGTATTCTATCTCGCTTAGCCAGTTAAAGAAGAGTTTTCGTTCCAAAGAATTTTCTATTTTACCGCCTTGATGGGCAAAATTAGAAGATATATAGCGATTTGATACGACAATTTTTCCTTGTTTTAACCATTCACGGATTTGGAAGCTAGCGTCATATCGATCGACGGCGTAAAAAAGGGAAGCAGCGTAAGGATTAACTTCATCGGCTCCGCCGTATTTACCAGAGAGATATTCTTCAACCATTCCGGCTGATTTAGTGTTATATTGAGGAAAATCAGCAATTTCTACGGCATAGCCTTCAGCCTGTAATTTGCCAATCAAAAGCTGAAGCTGGGTAGTTTTACCCGTTCCGTCGGTGCCGTCAATGACTATGAATTTTCCTGAGTAATTTGACATAATATCACTTTGTCCGTCGATAAGAAAAGAGCGCCTCGGCTTTGCGTGAGAGCACTCCTCCTATTTTTTTAACTCTTCTAATTTTGTATCTCTTCCAGAATTTTGTCAATCTGGTTATATAATTCCGGCAGGGATCCGTTATTATTCAGATTGAATTTAGCGGCGGCCATAACGTCTGGAATTTGTAATTCAGCTTCTCGTTGATTATCTTTTAAAAATTCCTCAAATGTTTTATTAGCATCTCCTACGTTTTCATTACGTACCTTCATCCTCTCATAACGTAATTGTGGTTCCGCCTCGATACTAATTAAATAAAATCCGGGTATATCTTTAAGACTGATAATATCGTCAAGCCGTCTGATGCCGTCTATCACTACTATATCTTGTTGGCTGTTTTTTACATCTTCAGCGATGGCTTTGGCTAAAACATCACTGCCAAAGCGGTTTCTAAGATCTAAAGATAGGTTCTGCATATTTTCTCTGGAGATTGGCAGGTATAGTCTGGTTAAAATATTGCGCAGAGCTGTGGAAAATTTGGTGTTATCGGCATTATATTTTTCGGTAATATATTTTTGACAAACCGCTTTTCCGCTGGCGAGCTTACCGGCAAAGGCGAGGACGAGTTTAGGCATATTAATTTTTTTTAGTAATATCGTGTGATCCGCGGCGGACATCCCAATCATCCAAATCAAGATCACAATATAATTTTATTTCCGGTAAAGCTTCGTGTAAAGAATGATACATTTCGTGGGCAATACGCCTTAGGCTCGGATGAACTGTTTTACCTGAACGTAATTCTGCCACATAAACGGCGGAAGGTAGAGGATGATAAAAATGGCAGGCAACATTAAAGCCCATGGCAATATAGTATTGACGTTGTTCTTCGCTCACGTTCAGTTGATCAATTGCTTTTTTTTGTTCAGTAATTAAAATTTCCGCTTCTTGTCTTAGGTTATCAGGCATTTGTTCCAGATACCAGTTTTGGAAACCAAACTTGGTACTAAGCAGCGGCATACGGGAAATAGCGCTACGGTGTCGTTGGATATCACGGAAAGAACCGTAATCGAGTAAAAATTCAAAAGTACAAGCACCGAGATCGCTGAGAAAATATGGTAAATTAGTCTTTATCGGTCTCTGGTCAAGAATATCAGCATATTTTTTCAATTCTTCTCGTTTGATGTTATGACTAAAAGAGAAGACGGGCGGATTTTCATCTTGAAAATAATTATATTTTTTTGTCATCGCTTCTCGGTAAGATTCTTGTTCCGGATAAAGAGGGTGACAAAAACTGTTTTCGTATTTTTCTTTTAATTTGTTTAATATTTCTGCGGCAATTTCCCTAACTTCTACTAGAGGATAATGTTGCAGTAAAGCTAAGTGGTCCCAGGCTTGGCGGAGATTACTATGCCAACTTAGTTGAGTGGTGATGCCGGCCGGTAGGAATCCGCGCATAATATCAAAAGCACGGGCCGCGATAGCCTTTTGATAGATATTTTCTACTTCACCATTATTGAGTGGATATTTTTCTATTAAATAAGGTTTGAGGCGTTCTTGGCCGGAAATATAGAAATCCATCCATTTTTTTAAAATAGCGCTCGTTTCCTCGCTGCCGATCGGATCGACAATCACCTGTTTGGCCATATCGATATAACGGGTGCTGGTTTCCTGTCCGCTGTATAATGGCCAGTCTTGGATGGCTTTATCTGCCAATATACTTATACCTTCGATAAAGATTGTTGTGCTACCACAGTCGGCGATAGAAGCGTGGCCGTAGCCGACATAAAAAGTCGACATAAATTTACCGGAACCACTTTGTCTTACTTTTTCCGCATGCTCTTCTGCGCTTTTAGGACTGCGGGAATAGAGGGCTTGCATCATCGCCACATCTTCCGGACTGAATTCATCGTAGATAAAAATTTTAGCCATATAAATTATCTTATTGCATATCTTTATAAGTCACCATCTCCGTAGACACCAAGGAAAATTCTACTCCTGCTTCGGCAAATATTTCTTGGCTACGTTTGCCAGCGTGATAATCTTGAGCACAGACGACACGTTTAATGCCGGCGTTGATAATCATTTTTGCGCAAACATAGCAGGGCGTCATTTTGCAATATAAAGTGCCACCATTAATAGAAATTCCCATGCGCGCAGCTTCGCAGATGACATTTTGTTCGGCGTGAGTGGTGCGGATACAGTGGCGGCTAGTTTCGCCGTCTTCATGGGTGACGGTATGCATTTCATGGCCGACTTCGTCGCAGTGAGGCAAGCCGATTGGTGAGCCGGCATAGCCGGTGGAAATTATGCGACGATCGCGAGCGATAACGCAACCAGCGCGTCCGCGGTCACAGCTACCGCGTGAGCCAACTAAGCTGGCGATTTGTAAAAAATATTCGTCCCAGGAGGGACGTACGTAAGCAGTAGCTTCATTCATATTTTTAGATATTTATATTTTTTAATATCTCCTTCATTGTAGTATAGAAGTAGAATTTATAAAATATTGACAATATCTGCTTAATCTTTTTTCAATTGATTTTTTCCGTTAAAAAGGTTAAACTAAGTTTAAGATTTGCTTTAATCTTGGCGCGAAAATTTCCATTTTTTATGAAATATTGGCGATATTTATTTTCTCTTTTTTTTCTAATTTTTTGTTTCTGGCCCAATATTAGTTATGGGGCGTCTTTAGCGGAGAAATTATCCGGTCGAATTTTGTTGAGCGTCACAGAAAATGGAGAGGCTTGGTATGTTAGCCCGGTTGATTTACGCCGTTATTTTTTAGGTCGTCCGGCTGATGCTTTTCGAGTGATGCGCGAATTAGGTTTAGGGATAAACGAGATACAGTTTCAAGAGATTGCTCAAGCAGGTTTGCCGGTTGAGGGTAATCGCGAGTTGGCTAGTCGTTTGTCTGGTCGTATTATTTTGCAAGTAGAAAAGAATGGTGAAGCTTGGTATGTTAATCCGGTTGATTTAAAGAAATATTTTCTCGGTCGTCCTGATGATGCTTTTCGAGTGATGCGTGAATTAGGTTTGGGGATAAGTCGGAGTGACCTAGCTTTAATACATAAGCCTGGTTTAAGCGAAAGCCTTAATGCTTACAGTCACTATACTTATGAAAATATTCAAACAGAAAGAGGTAATTTTGCGGTTGATATTGTTAAGATTGATTTACGTAATCCGAACTTAAAAATAATGAGTCTGGCCGCCGATCAATCACTTTGTCCGGATGGAATTTGTTCTGCTCGCCCTTTGGCCGATTATGTTTTTTCTAATAAGGGTTTTGCCGGTGTAAATGGCAGTTATTTTTGTTCATCTGCTGGCTGTGGCCAAGCTAATTATTATTTTTTTCCGGTGTATGACAGTATCACCGGCATGATGATTAATCAGGATCAGTTGAAATATTGGACTACCGGTCCTTTGGTCGCTTTTGATATTAATAATAAATTTTATTATTTTAAGGATGCGCGTGATTTTAAAAGTCCTGATGATTTTGAGAAGAATTACGGCGTTAAGTTACAGGCGGCCTTAGGTAATAAGCCTCGTTTAGTAGAAAATAGGATGAATGTTCTTATTGATTGGGAATTAGATAAGGGTCAGAAGACAGGAAAATATTGGCGCAATGCTCTTGGTTATAAAGATTCTGTTGATAATCCTGGTCATGGCAGCTTATATCTTGTTATCGCTCGCCAGGCGACTGTCGATGATTTAGCGGTAATTATGAAAGAAATGGATATGGATTATGCTCTTAATCTGGATGGCGGATCTTCTTCCGCTTTAATTTATAACGGCGAATACATGGTTGGCCCGGGGAGGAATATTCCCAACGCCTTAGTCTTTACCCAATAATTTATGAATATTTTGGAATTACAGAAAAGTTTGCAGGAACGAGGTAAAATTTCTTTCCATGCTAAAGTTTCTCCTGGGGCAGATAAGACTGAATGGCAAGAATCCTTAGCTGATGGTACCTTGCGTTTGAAAGTAAAAGCGGCTCCCGAAAGAGGGCAGGCAAATGCCGAAGTCGTTTCTTTTATTGCCAGTGTATTTGGAGTGAATAAAAAAATGGTAGCGATTACAGCCGGCGGCGGTTCTCGTTTAAAAAGAATAAAGGTTAAAAAAGCTTAATTATTTCTTATGATTGATATTTCCGTTATCATTGTTTCTTGGAAAGTTAGAGAGAAGCTACGTGCCAATCTCTTGTCTTTAAGAACGGCTTTGCGGGATCTTAAAGCGGAAATACTTTTGGTTGATAATAATTCTGAAGATGGCACCTTAGAAATGTTGGCAGAGGAGTTTCCGGAAATTACAGTTATTGCGAATCAGTATAACTTTGGTTTCGCTCGTGCTAACAATCAAGCCATGGCCGTGGCTCAAGGACATTTTATTTTATTACTTAATCCAGATATGCGTGTTTTTCCCGATACCATTGCTAAGGCACTTGTTTGGGCAGAAAATAATTCTCAGGCTACGGTTAGCGGCTGCCGTTTGGAAAATGATGAAGGAAACTTATTGCCACATGTCCGCCGTTTTCCGCGTTTGAGCGATCAATTGGCTATAATTTTAAAATTACCTCACCTTTTGCCGTCTTGTCTCGACACTTATTTACAAACAGATTTTGACTATCATCAGGCGGCGAAAGTAGATTCTATTAGGGGGGCTTTTTTTCTGATTAACAGGGAAGCTTGGCGGCACCTTAGCGGTGCTTCCGCACCCTTTTTAGATGAGCGCTATTTTATCTGGTTTGAAGAAGTTGACTTTTGCCGGCAGGTATATAAAAATGGCGGGGAAGTCTGGTATATGCCTGAGGCCGCTTGTGTTGATTATGTCGGACAGAGTTTTAGCCAGGTCAAGCTCGGGTTGAAGCAAAAATATTTTCAGGATTCAATGTTAAAATATTTTCAGAAATGGGAGCCTTATTATCAGTCGGTCATTTTAAAAATTGCCTGGTTTTTCAGTCGCGCTATTTTAAAACTTTTTTCATAGTATGAAGATTGCGATTATCCTCTTAAATTATAAAGATTATGCTGAACGTTTCTTAACGCCTTGTTTAGCTTCGATTCGAAATTTAAATTTGGCAACCAAGCCAGATCTTTTTATTGTTGATAATGCCAGCACATCTTCTTCAGCTAATTATTTGCGTACTTTGGCGCCGGAGGCACGTTTGCTTTTTAACGTTGGTAATGATGGTTTTGCCAAAGGGAATAATGATGCCTTGCGCTTGGTTTTGGCGGAAAATTATGAACAGATATTACTTTTGAATATGGACGCCTCTTTAGATAGCAACGCCTTGCTTGAACTAATTAGAATTGCTGCTAAATATCCTCAAGCTGGCGCTATCCAAGCACGTTTGATGCTTGATCCTGATCGCCATTTGCTTAATAGCCTCGGCAATGTCACTCATTTTTTAGGTTTTGGCTATTGTCGCGGCTATCGCCAGCCTTTTCAAGATAAAGGAGAAGAAATCAGTAAAATTGCTTATCCTTCCGGCGCTTGCGTATTGTTGCGCGCTAGTGCTTTGCGTCAAGTTGCTTTGTTTGATGAAGAGTTTTGGATGTATAATGAAGATCAGGACTTGGGTTGGCGTTTGTGGTTGGCTGGCTGGCAGTGTTTATTAGCACCGCGGGCGATCGCCTATCATCAGTATGAATTTAGTCGTTCAATAAGTAAGTATTATTGGATGGAAAGAAATCGTTTGATTGCCGCTTGGAAAAATTATTCTCTTTTATCTTTATTGCTGTTTTTTCCGGCCTTTATTGCAATGGAAATAGGTATGAGCTTTTTTTCTTTCCGTTCCGGTTGGTTTTCCGAGAAGCTTAAAGCTTGGGTTTATTTTTTTAATCCGCGCCACTGGTCTTATTTATATACTGCTAGGCGGAGTGCTCAAGCTCTGCGCGTTGTTCCCGATTATAAAATTTTACCTCTTTTTTCCGGTAAGATCTGGTATCAAGAAATTGATAATCCTGTTTTAAAGTATTTAGTTAATCCTCTTTTTTCTCTTTATTTTTCTGTTGTTCGGTTTTTAATTAAGGCTTGTCGGCAATAATATGGATTTATCTATCATCATCGTCAATTATAAAAGTAAGGCAAAATTAATAAATTGCCTGCATTCTTTATCGTCTGCTGATTTTTCTGGTATTAATTATGAGATTATTGTGGTTGAAAATGCTTCAGGCGATGATCTTTCCGATTTATTAACTCCTTTTCCTAACGTTCGCTGGCTGGATAGTCCGTTAAATCTTGGCATGGGTGGTGGTAATAATTTTGGCATCAGAGAAAGCCGTGGCGATTTTATTTTAATTGCCAATCCAGATTTGCTTTTTAGTTATAGTTCTGTTAAACAATTGTATGAATATCTGCGTCTGCATACGGAAGCGGCTATTGTCGGTCCGCAGCTTTTAAATCCGGATGGCAGTCTGCAATATTCCTGTGCTCGTTTTCCTAATTTTTTTCTGCCTCTGATTCGTCGAACGGCGTTTGGTCGTTATTTTCCGTCACTGGTTAATCGTTATCTCATGAGAGCGGATAATCATAACGAAATACGAGTAGTTGATTGGTTGCTCGGCGCCTGTCTAATGGTGAGAAGAAATGAGCTTTTTGAAAATGGCTGCTTGTTTGATGAACGTTTTTTCATGTATTTTGAAGATGTTGATCTTTGTCGTCGCGCCTCACTTGCCGGTAAGCAAGTAATATATTATCCTTTAGCCCAACTTACCCATGATCACATGCGCGATAGTGCCCGTTTGCCCTGGTATCACGCCATAATCAATGATAAACTAGCAAGAGAGCATCTTAAATCTTGGTGGAAATATTTTAAAAAGTGGGGACTGCGCTAAGCGGTGTCCTTACCTATAATCATATGCAAAAGATAAAAAAAGCTATTTTCCCAGTTGCTGGTTTCGGCACCCGTTTTTTACCAGCGACCAAAGCTCAGCCGAAAGAAATGCTACCGGTGGTTGATAAGCCGGTTATTCAATATCTCGTGGAAGAGGCGGTGTCAGCTGGGATTGAAGAAATAATTTTTGTTACCGGTCGAGGTAAGAGGGCAATTGAAGATCATTTTGATTATTCTTTTGAATTAAGCAAGACATTAGTGGAAAAGAATAAGATGGATCTTGTAAAAAAAGTACAGGCAATCGAAAATCTGGCAAAATTTTCCTATGTGCGCCAGCCCATTCCTTTGGGTGATGGCCATGCGGTTATGTGTGCCTCCCATTTAATTCGTGATGATGAACCGGTATTAGTAATGTTTGGTGATACTCTTTATGATTCTCCCGTTTCTCCTGTTAAGCAGGTGATGGATGTTTATGAACATTACGGTGATGCTGTTATTGGTTTATCTGAAGTTGAACATAAGGATGTCAGCCAATTCGGAGTTATCGATGGTCTTGATTTAGGTGATGGTATTTATGAAATTAAAAAATTTATTGAAAAGCCTCCGGTCGAGGACGCACCTTCTAATTTAGTGCAAGTTGGTATTAACATTATTACTCCAGAAATTATTAATATTCTTCGATTAATGAAATCCGGAAAATCTGGGGAAATTCGCCTGGCTGATGCTTACGATGTTATGTTGGAGCAGGGACGCCTCTTGTATGGAAAAAAATTAGACGGTGAATGGCTTGATACTGGTAATAAATTTAATTTAATTAAGGCTAATATTAAAATGGGTATTAAAGATGCTGAAATTGGTGAGGAGTTGAAAGAATTTTTAAGAAAGATCGCTAAGAGCCTTTAAAGCGAAATTTAAATTAACAAAAAACCGCTTCGGATTGAAGCGGTTTTTTTATTACACTCCTTTATTGTAACTGTAGTTTATATATGCCGCCTTGTTGGCCGATTTGGGCATAAAAATATAAGAGTTGATTTTTTTCGTCTAAGGCGAGATCGACTATATTGTTAGCTTGTAAGAGAGAGATTGGTTCACGTTTATCTAGATTAAGATTGATAATTTTTATTTCTGTGTCGCTTGCATAGAGTAGATAATTTTTTGTTCTATGCCAGGCAAAGCCGGTAATCGGCTCACTAACTCTAATTAATAGATTTTGCTGGTTATTATTTATATCTAAAGAATATATTTCAAATTCGTTATGCCAGATGAGCCTATTTTTATCTAGCCATTGCCAAGCGCTGGCCGGTCTAATTTGCTTTATAATTACCTGGTCAGTATATTCACTGAGCAAATATAGGGACTCTTGTTTTCGGTCATAAAGACTTAAATGGTAGTCATCGTGATAGAAAACATAATCTCCAGCCGGTAATGGCTGGCTGCTTTGCCTAATAGCACTGGAGGCGTTGTAGACGCGTAAATAATACTGCCCATTTTGTCTCTCGACAGTGTAGATTAAATTATTTTTAACTGTATAAGCACTATAATCGCTGCCGCTAAGAATAGTGCTGACAGTATTTTGCTTGGTTAAAATGCAGCTGATGTTTCCTCCCGATCGATAGTATATTTTTTTATCCGCTTCATCCCAATAAAAGTCTTGTGCTTCTTGACCAATAGCACTTAGGTCGTAGCCACTCGCCTTTCCTTCTAAGTCAATTAAACTGCCGTTTAATAGAATTTGTGAGCTATCTTTAGACCATTGCATCGATGTGGTCGTGCTGGTTTTGATGGGACTGACATTTTCTGTTTTTAAATTAATGATTGACCCCTCGCCAGCTAGAAATAAATTTTTTTTGTCCGGACTGAGGAATAATTCTTGTGGAGCACAAAGAGTCAAATTCATTGGCAGGGAACGTTTGAAAAGAATTAGATCCTCGGCAAAACTTGTCTGCCCGGAATAGATTTGCAGCTTTTTTTCTAAGGGCCAGTATCCTTCTTTTTCTAAGCGTAAAGTATATTCGCCTGGTATCAGATTTTTAATTTTTACTGGTGTGGTAATATCATTGCGGCCGAGGTCAAGAAAAAGGGAACGTCTTTGTTTGGTGCCGTTTAAAAAAATACTAGCTTCCGTCGGTTCGCTATCTAAAATAAGCATGCCAGTTTTTTGAAAAAACTGGTTGAAACGCGGCGGCCAACGTCGGTCTATGCTATAGCCGACAGCGTAGAGAGAAACAAAAAAAGTAATTATAACAAATAGAGCGATAAACAATATAAACAGCCAATCTCTAAATTTTTTGGACATAATAATTTATTCTACGCGTTCAATATCGGCACCTAAGGCGCGTAAGCGCTCTTCTAGTTTCTCATAGCCGCGATCTATCTGATAAATATTATCGATTTCCGTTCGGCCATCGGCAATCAAGGCAGCAATAACTAAAGCAATTCCGGCTCTTAAATCCGGGCTCATTAATCTTTTCCCATAAAGCCTAGTCGGACCCTGAACGACAACTCTGTGTGGATCGCACATCGTTATCTGCGCACCCATTTGGGAAAGCATATCAGTCCAAAGCAAGCGTCGGTCATAAATTGTTTCATGAATTAAAGCCGTGCCAGTGGCCTGGGTCATCAAAACTACATAAGGTGATTGGAGGTCGGTGGCAAAACCGGGATATTCGTGCGTCTTAATGTCATGAGAGAGCAGGGGTGTTTGTCTTTTTTCCATTTTTATCCAGTCTGGTCCAGTGGAAAAATTTACTCCTATTTTTTTTAATATTTTTAAAAGCGTCATGATATGTTCCGGGTTGCAATTTTCTATTTCTATTTCGGCATTAGCGGCGGCTGCTAAAATAACAAAAGAGCCGGTTTCAATGCGATCAGGAATAACGGCAAATTTTCCTGCTCCGATCTCTTCCTGTCCTTCAATCGTGATCGTTGGTGTACCGGCGCCGGTAATTTTTGCTCCCTGGGTATTCAGATAATTAGCCAAAGCTTCTATTTCTGGCTCCATGGCACAATTTTGCAAGATAGTAGTGCCGGGGATGATGGTCGCTGTCATCATCATGCTTTCAGTGGCGGTAACGCTGACAAGTGGAAAAAAATAATGAGCAGGGTGGAGTTTTTCGGCTTTGATATTATAAAATTTCCCCGACTCCTCTTTTATTTCTGCGCCGAAAGCCTGATAGCCTTCTAAAAAAAGATCGATTGGTCGGCCACCAGCGCCGATAACGCAACCTCCCGGATGAGGAAATTTTACTTCTTTAAAACGAGCGAGTAAGGGGCCAATAAACATAACTGAGCCTCTAAATTTATCGGCCAGCTTTGGATTCATTTCACTTTTATTTAAAGAGGCAGTTTCTATAATAACTTCTTGGCCGTTCTTACTTATTTTAGCGCCTAAATCAACAAGAACCTCGAATGATCTCTCTACATCTTCTATTATTGGCAGGTTGCTGAGAGTAATTGGTTGCTTTGATAAGATAGCGGCGGGAATAATTTTTAGGGCTGAATTTTTTGCACCGCTGACGGAAATTTTACCGCTTAAAGTTCTACCGCCGTTTATAATGAATTTAGGCATAGCGTTAATTTTTAACTTTTTAATAACTTTATCTTATCCTATTTATTGACATTTTTCAAATATTTGGTAATATTGAAGAGTAAATCGGCGCAAGCCTGATTTTTTCTAATAATTTTGCTAATATTAAATGTATGGCGAAGATCGCAGTAATTGCCACCGGCGGCAAACAATATAAGGTCAAAGAAGGTGAAACCATCAAAGTGGAAAAACTGGATCTTAAAGTCGGCGAAAAAGTGAATTTTGACACTCTTTTGGTAGCGGAAACCGACGGCAGCGCCGTTACAGTGGGTACCCCGTCTTTAGGTGATAAAGTGACAGCTGAAGTTTTGAGTACTGCTCAGCAGGATAAGGTGACGGTTGTGAAGTATAAGAGTAAGACTCGGTACAAGAAGACAGTCGGTCATCGTCAGTTGAAAACTTCTGTAAAGATATTAAGCATTGCTTAATTATCATTTTCCATTTGAATATTTTAAAATCCGTTTTTCTGAGAAAAGCGGATTTTTTAGTTTTGTGGCTCAGTTTTATCCTTTATTTTTAGGACAACCAAACATTTTTTTCTTTTCTGGCGGCGCAATAACCAGAATCTGATTAAAAACATTATAATCAAAGCGGTCATTACTCCTCCTTTTTTTGTATTTATACTTATAGATTATTTCTATATTTTAAAGCATTAGCTAGAGTTAATTCGTCAGCATATTCCAAATCTGATCCGGCCGGTAAACCTCTGGCTAAGCGAGTTAATTTTAAATCAGGAAAAAGTTTTTTTAAATATAAAGACGTGCTTTCGCCCTCTAAAGTGAAGTTAAGGCCGATGATTATTTCTTGTACTTTATTTTTAATAATTATATCGCGTAGCTTGGTTATCGGTAGTTGTTCGGGGCCGATATTTTCTAAGGTATTAAGTAAGCCGTCAAGAATAAAATAGAGACCAGTAAATTGTTTACTCTTTTCAATAACTGTCAGATCTTGACTATTTTCTACAATACAAAGCAAATCTTGTCTGCGTTTATTATCGCTGCAGATTGAGCAGATGTCTTCATCACTAAAAACACGGCATTGGCCACAGCGCCGGCTTTTTTTTGGTAATTCTTGGAGAGCTTGGGCTAAAGATTGTGTTTTAGACGCTGGTTGATTAAGTAAATAAAAAGCATAGCGTTCGGCAGTTTTCGGTCCGACGCTAGGGAAGCGAGAAAAATGATCAATTAGATCTTGGATGTAAGCCGGGTATTTCATTGCTTGCTAATTTATTTTAGCTCAGTCCAGGTAGACCGCCCATATCCTGAAGTTTTTTAGCCATTAAGCGCTGAGTGCGTTTAAGAGCATCATTAAAACAACTTTTTAAAGCAGCAGCCTGGTTGTCGATGTTTAGATTCGGGTTAAGGATTAATTCCGTTATTTCCATGTTGCCATTCAAAGTTAACTTTACTCCGTTTTTTTCTTCCGTAATACTTTCTTGCGCCAGAGCGCTCTGCATTGTTTTTGCTTGGCTCCGCAAATCTTTAAATTGTTTCAGTTTGTTGAACATAAATTTTACTCTTTTATATTATTAACTTGGATTATTATTGCTGCGACTGATATTACGGAAACTGGCGGTATTTTCGTCGAAGAAAAGATCGATTTTTCCTGTTGGTCCATTGCGATGCTTAGCGATATGCACTTCCGCTTTATATCTTTCATCCATTGGTAAGTCGTTGGGATTATAGCTTCGATCGGCCGCTTTGCGGTAGATAAACATAACAACATCGGCATCTTGTTCAATTGATCCGGAATCACGTAAGTGAGACAATTTTGGAATTGCCGGGCTGCTTTGTTCGACGGCGCGAGACAACTGAGCAAGCGCTAAAACCGGAATATTTAATTCACGAGCGATTGCTTTAAGTCCACGGCTGATTTCGCCGATTTCTTGAACACGATTATCAGTGAAGCGTCCGCGTCCTTCCATTAACTGCAGATAGTCGATAACGATAAGACCGAGACCTTTTTCCATCTGTAAGCGCCGACACTTGGCGCGTATTTCCATGACTGACAGAGTGCTAGAATCATCAATATAAATTGGTGCTTCGGCTAGCTCTCCCATCGCTTTGCCGATTTTAGTAAAATCATTATCCTCTTCTTTGTCGGATAAGTTACCAGTGCGCATTTTCCAGAGATTAACATTAGCTTGGGCACAAAGCATGCGGTCTACTAATTGTTCTTTTCCCATTTCTAAAGAAAAGATACCGACGCCGGCTTTATTACGAATAGCTGCTTGCCTGGCGATATCAAGGGCTAAGGAGGTCTTGCCGACACTGGGGCGAGCGGCGAGAATGACTAAATCGGATTTTTGTAGACCGGCGAGTAGGGCATCTAGATCAGTGAAACCGGTGCTTAAGCCGCGGAGCTTGCCGCCGCCATGTTTATGCAACTCATCAATACGTTCAAAGGCTTCTGTTAAGAGACTGTCGATTGGTAAAAAAGCATTTTTTAGATATTTGCGGGAAACGCCGAAAATACGTTTTTCGGTTTCATCTAAGAGTTCGTCAATTTCACGATTTTCATCAAAGCTGGAGTTGGTAATTTCGGCTGCGGCCTGCTGGAGGCGGCGCAAAGTCGCTTTTTTCTGAATAATACTGGCATATTGGCTGATATTGCCGGCAGTAGCGACGGTGTTTGATAGTTTGGCAAGATATGTGCGTCCGCCGGTATCGCTTAAGTGTTTTTTATCTTCCAGTTTATTAGCTAGAGTGATAATATCGATTGGTTCCTGGCTATTGTAAAGTTCTTGAATTGCCTCATAAATCTTCTGGTTTGCCTGGCGATAGAAATCTTGGGGCAAAATCATGTCTACCACCTTAATAATTGCGTCTTTATCAATTAAAAGACAGCCCAAGAGCGATTCTTCGGCCTCGAGGCTGTGTGGTGGTATTTTTTCCAATAGATTTTTATCTTGGGTCATAAAGGTAGCTTATTTACGTCTTTCTATCTTAGCTTATCGGCTTATCTTTATCAAGAATATTTTATACACTCTTTATGCACCCTTTATTGGCAGTTTATAAATAATTTGACATTATTTCATTTTTGTACTAAATTTAGGCTTCAAAAGAAATTGTTAAGTCGTTCATTTAAACCCCCCCAAATATGAAAAAAAAATTAAGCGGCGACGAGCTCGCTAATTATTTGCAAAGCATTGACTTTGATTTTCAGGTGCCAAATCTACCGACTATCAAGGCCTGTCTGGCGGAAGAATCTGGCCATTTGTTGCCTCCAGAAAAGATTTTAAGGCGCTTGTTTCTTACTACTAAGGAACCGGCTTTCCAAACGGTTTTAAATTTATGTTTGGAAAAACGTCTACCTGCCCTATTTGGCCAGGAATATTTCTTTAACGGCGATAAGATTGTCATTATTAATAATCAAGCTTGTTTAGCTTGTCGCCGACGAAATATTTGTCGTTTGCGGCCATAAACATCAGTGCCGCCTAAGAATCAAAAAACTCCCGTTTTCTAGGGAGTTTTTCTTTTTGAGCCGCCTGTCGGATTCGAACCCACGACCTGCTGTTTACAAAACAGCTGCTCTAACCAACTGAGCTAAGGCGGCGCTACTTTGATGTTATCTGATTTTTATTATCTTGGCAAGAATTTGTTAATAGGGACACGATGCTGTATATTAAATATATGAGAATAGATTTGCAATTACATTCATATTACTCTGACG
>CAIZYV010000053.1 GCA_903937325.1 Candidatus Falkowiibacteriota bacterium
AATTGTAACGGTTCAAGTTGCGTTTCGACGGAAGCAGCTCGTTGTGATTGTTGTTGCGAAATTGGTCAAGATGCCCGCGATTGCTGTGCTCCTTTAACTTGCAGCGGTACCTGCGGTAGTGATCAAAACGCCGATGATAATTCTGGTTTAGGGCAGTGTTCCGGTTGCGCTATTGCTGATGGTGATGGTTTTGATATTGTTGCTTCCGACCAGGCCTGTAATTGCAGTAGTCATTCTGGTAAATATTGCGATACTTCAGTGCCGACTGGTGCCTGTGTTGATTGTAGTCGCTTGTCACCCTCATCTTGTCTTGAGCATAGTCAAACTTGTTGTTTAGATTCTAATAATACCGAGTCAGCAGCTGATGATATCTGTCGTGGCGGTAACGGCCAAGAAATTAGCAGCGATCCTTTAAATTCTAATTTTGGTCGTTGCGCTTATTTCGATTGTCAAAATGCTTCTTCTACTCCTCCTGGTGATCCTAGTTTATGTGCCTCCAGTACTCCCGGTATATTTGGTGCTTTTAAAAATATTGATAGTTGTACTGATAATTGTGCGGCCACTCCCGGTATTTCTTTGTGTAGTCAGTATGACGGGAATCAGCTCGGTTGCTCTGCTGCCGCCAATTGTTGTTTTAATTTCAGTA
Source organism: Candidatus Falkowiibacteriota bacterium (assembly GCA_903937325.1). GTDB lineage: Bacteria > Patescibacteriota > Patescibacteriia > Patescibacteriales > UBA12465. Next base: position 647 of record CAIZYV010000053.1, read on the forward strand.
ATAATGAATGCCGTTCCGGTGATAAAATCGAGACCGGGGAATCGGCTGGTTATTGTGCTTATTATAACTGTCAGTCACCGCCCAATCAGGATCAGTGCGATGCTACCCCAGTTGCTAACGGTCTTTATAGCACTTTATTGGACTGTAATATTAATTGTTCCAAGCCGCCTTTAGGCGGACTTGGTAAAGATTGTCGTAATTTAGACACTTCTTCAACCACGGAATGTAATACATCTTTTTGTTCTTCTCCGTTTGCTTGCCTAAATTCTAGCGGCTCTTCTGGTTTACCCGGAGATTGCGGTTCTTGTTGCTGCCAGGTCGGCAATCCTAGTTCTTGCGCTGGTATTGGTATCGGCACTTTAGTTTGTCAGCCTAATCAAGCTCCTTGTTCTGGCGCTGATCGTGGCTTGTGTTGCGGCTGTAGTCAAGATTCTGATTGTGGCAACTCGGCTACTTTAGGTTGTGACTCTGGTACTTGTTGCCGAGCGCGTCCGGCTGTTATCAGCGATCAAACGATCCCCGCTAATGGTGCGTCAGGTGTTTGCCGTAATGCTAGTATTCGTATTCCTTTTGATCAAAAGATGAATCTTAATAGTTTGTTAGAAAATATAATTTTATTAGAAGAACGCAATTATGGTGATGGTGTTTGTCCTGATGGCACTTTTTTAGCTGCGCTTGATGGCTTTAGCCCCGTGCATCATAATTGGTTAGCCCGTGCTTATTATCAAGTTTCTCGTTCTTTCCGGGTCGTTTTTGAAGAGCTTGGTTTAGCATCTTCTGCTTCAGCTCTCTCGACGCCGGGTAATTCAAAATTATATTGCTCTGTTCCTGGTTTAATTTCTATTAGTCAGGATGGTAATGGTAGTTTGGCGGAATTTCAACCGAAGAAAATCTTATCACCGGCCTCCAATTATTATTTAATCGTCAAAGGCGACGAATCTTTAGATAGTAATTCCGGTGTGATGAGTCAATGGCAATTAGGTTTGAATGGCGATGGTTATCTTGATTTGGAAAATAATGTTTATATTGAAGGGGAAAATTTATCTTTCAATAATTTAATTTTCAAAAATTCTTATATTAGTAGTTTTAGTACTCTGCCTCAACAAGGAAGTAGTGCTGGTATATGTGCTGTTTCCTATGCTCTTAGTCGTCCTTCTTCTTATCTTTTTCAGACAACTGATAATGATTTGAATGAAGATGATAGTGATGTAGCGAACGATAGTTTTGATACTAAGAGCGATCGTGACAAAAGTTTTAGTGTCGATGCTTATAGCGTTGATAATCAGCTTTTACATCCTAGCTCCGGCTACTACTGGGATTGGGATTGGCAAGTCGCGAAGCCCAGCGTTGCCGCTCTTGTGCCTCTTGCCGGGTTGGCTCCTAACCAAGCTTTTGTCGCAGCGGCATCGGGCGTATCTGATGATTTTACTTCTTTATCCGCTAAGTTAAATATGGATCGTTTCTCTGCTCCTAGCTGTGACTCTTCTTCGGCTTGTGTTTGTGCGGAACCGGAATGCTTTAATAATTGCTGTAATTTATATCAAGATGGCGACTCTTTAACAGTTGAAGTTCCTTTATTTGTTTTTCTCTGTAAAAATCCTTGGCCGGCGGTTAACCCGGCTGATCACAGCTGGGCACCTTGGTATGATAATTGTCCTTTAGGAGCAGTGAATTGTTCTAACTATAATTATAAGTTTTACTATTGTCGCGATGCCGGAGAGGATGGCTTAAGTGATGATCTGCCAGCAATGATTAATCCTGGTGTGATTAAAGGACGCGGTAATGAATTGGTGTGTAGCGAGGGGCAAACTGCTTGTTCTAGCGCGGGTGCTAGTTGTGGTAGCGATAATAATTTTGACGGTATTGGTGATGGATTTTGTATTTGGAATGTTTTGAAAGAATCATATTTTTTCAAAGAAGCGACCCCACAAGTCGGCGCTATAACAGCGGCGGTTGACGAGGAAGATGGTAGCACGGTTCGTCTTGAATGGTATGGTAATTCTAGTTTGATTTATAATACATTATTCAATAAGCTCGGCACTTATCGTATTTATTATGCGCCGACTACCGACGGTAATATGTCTTTTGTTGACGTTAAACCGAATCAACTATATCGTCCCGGCTTACCCTCTCCTGTTTGTACGCCGGCCGCTCCGGCTAGTGGCGTTAATTATTCTTGTCGTTTTTTACTTTCCGGCTTGCAAAGCGGGCTCTCTTATCGTTTTAAGGTTTCTGCTATTTCCTCTGCTCAGGTTGAGAGTCCTTTGTCGGATGAAAAAACGGCCTTTGTTAGCGATCAATTAGCACCCGTTACCCCTCAAGGTTTTAATGGCGAAATTACCAATAGTCAGCGTTTACATTTTACTTGGCAGGCAAATACTGAAAGCGATATTTTATTTTATCGCTTATATCATGGGCTTACCAGCGGACAATATGGTGAATCTTACGATTCAGATAATGGCGCCCTTTCTCTTGATCTAGAGGCCAATTCTTTAAATGCTGGTAATCATTATTTTGCCTTAAGCGCTCTTGACGCTTTTAACAATGAAAGTGCTAAGTCTATTCCTATTGTTTTGACGATTAGCGCCCAGTAGGCGCGTTATTATTTATATATGAGTTACAAAAAGTATTTTTTTTCTTCTTGTCTAGTCTTCGGTTTATTTTTTGTTGCCCCTGGAAATTTACAAGCCGCCACGGATGCCGTTAACCCGCCGGTTAATAATCTGCCTGGGTCGCCTTTATTGGCGGAAGATAACGATGCTATTGCTGTCCGTGTTTTACCTAATCCAAATCATTATAGCGCGATTCGCTGGTATCAAAGTCAAAATTTCTCTGGATCACCACAATCATTACTTGTTGACGGTTATGATGCTGTTCGCGATGGTCGAACAGTTTATATTAATGCGGCTAATATCGATACTGCTAATAAGAAAATTTATACTAATATCTATCTTATTTCTTATAATCAGAATCCAAATTTTAAAACTGTTGATGTTTTAGGGCAAATTATTAAGCATTGGCGGTTTAACAGCAATTTAAATACTACTGGCAATTGCCATTTATCAACTATTTCTTGTCAAAGTGATGCTGATTGTGGCGAGGGTTTTGTCTGCTTTGATAAGAATACTGCCCCTGGGCGCTGCCGAGCGGAGGATAATAATATTTGTTATACCGACGAAGATTGTAGTCGAGGTATTTATTGTGATAGTTTGCGCGCCAAGATAGCTCGCGATGTGCGTCGTTTGGGTATGCTCGGTGATTTACGTGAATCATTGTCCGCTTTTAAAAAAATAAATAATAAATATCCAATTTTAGGTTCTGGCACTTATTTACCCTTAAATTCTTTATCTGTTTGGCCAAGCTGGCAAGCTCTTTTTCTTCCTCAACTAGGCGTTTCTCAATCTTTGGTTGATCCGATAAACAGCCTTGGTCCTTGTGCTGGTTTCGATGTTGCTACCTGCTGGGATAAGACAAATAATACTTTTGCTGATGCTCAGCCGAGTAATAATACTTTAGAATTACCGGCCGGTAGTTATGCTTTTGTCTATTCCGGTGATAGCATCGGTTCAAATTATAGTTTGTGTGCGGCGATGGAAACAAAAAGCCTCGGTTACAACACGACCGAAGGCCAGCTAGCTAATTCTGGCTGTGTTGTTAGCGGATCCGGATACGTTGGTTCTAGCGATAATGTGCCGCCTGTATTAATTAGTTCCAGCTTGCGAGGCGAAGTAGGTCAGGAGTTTAATGGATTTATTAAAGTGTTGGATCCTGACGGCAATCCTTTAGATTGGTCTATTAATACTTCCGCGAGCACTTGGACAAACTGGCGCAATAATAATCAGAATAATAGTGCACCAAGTTTATATGATACAAATAATCCGAATCAAAAAAAGATTTATGCTCAGTTGGCCGGTAATCCTGGTTCTTACAATTTAACTTTAAATGTGGCCGATAGTGAGGGGGCAAGTTTGTCTACCGTTACTCCGATTGTTATTACGAATTCCGCTCCCCTTATTCAATCCGATGACGTTGTTTATTATCCTAGCGTTGTTTTACCCTTATCCGTTAGCTTTAGTATAAATGATAAACATAAACCGGTATCTTATACTTTTGCTCATGCCACCTGGAATTCTGGCCCCTACGACCTTTTATCTCCAGTTAATGCTACTTTTCTTGGTGAAAGTTCCAATCTGGTCGGTGATACTAAATATTACACTTTGAAATACAATCTTAAACTTAACAGCCTTAATAAATTTACGCATGATACAAATTTTGTATATTTAATCACCGCTAAAGATAAATACAACCTCAGTTCTACTCGTCAAGTTAATATTACAATTAAAGTTGACAATCCTCTCTTGGATTTTAATTGTAATAAATCTGTCCGTCTTAATAATACTTATTATTGCGGTCTGGGCTGGAAACAACAGGGTGACCATACTATTACTTATAGTGCTATTGGTTCCTTACCGGCCGGTTTGACTATCAAATCTTTCATTGGGGGTACCGGTGATACTGGCGATGGCTCTATTAATACCAGCCGGCTGAATATTTTGCAGGAATTTATGGCCTGGTTAAAGAGTCCTTGGAATAATAATTCAGCGGACGCGGCTGTGGATGTTGTTTTTTATGCTTTAACTGGTAAGCCAACAACTGCGTCGTCTTCATTCCCAATTAAAATTAAGGCGGAAAATGAATTTGGTGCTTTATCTCAACGTGAGTTTTCTTTGGATATTGATAATTATTGTGGTGATGGTTTGCGTCAGAATCCAAATACTGAGGGCCGCGGCGGTTTTTATAATGATGGTTATGAAGATTGTGATGGTGAATCCTTAAATAGTGGCGTCGTCGTTTATCGCGGGCAGATTGCCGACAGCTCGCCTAATTTGCAATACGGTTGTTCTACTAATTCGCAGCAAGCCAGTCCTTTTCCAATCATGAATAACCAATATTGTATATATTTGGCGCCTGACGCCGGCGGTGGCTATTGCGGTGATGGTATTTGTCAAGCTTTTATTATTCGTAATCAGGCCTTAACCCCCTGGGAGATTGACGGCAAGTGTCCAGCTGATTGTAGCTGTGCTGGCGCTCATCAAGTGAAGAACGAAAGTGGTTATTGTGTTTGTGAGAATGGTTGGTATGATTGCAATGATGTTGAGTCCGGTTGCGAAAGTAATCATGTTTGTGACGCGGTCACTTATTTTTGCGGAGATAAACTATATCCAGCTTCTCCTCCGAATAATTATCCTTGTGGGATAAATTGTAAGAAATGTTATACTGGCGGTGGTTCTTGTACGGTTAATTGCCCAAACGGCACCTATAATTGCGACGGCACTTATGCCTGTGAAGCTAGTAGTTGTTCCTGTCCTAGCGGACAGCATTGGGATAGCGCCGCTTGGCCTAACGCCAAGTGCGTTGGTAATGAGAATAACCCAGTTTGTAACGGAGTGACTTACAACCCGGAGTCACATAAATGCTGTAATAATCAGATTGTTTGCAATAAGAATGATTATTGTTGTAACGCCTCTCAAGTAGTTACTACCTGTACAAATTCGGCGGTACAGTGCGCCGCCAGTTTAGAAAGCGCTAAAGATCAACAAGAAAAAACAGGACAGAATAGGTAAAATGCTAATTTCAATATAATTTGTAATTTTGTTATTTATGACAATATCTAAAAAAAGGGCGGTTTTATCCTTATTTGTTATTATTGTTGTTGCTGCTGTCATTTTTTTATCTTTTTATTTTTTCTCCAAACAAAAAACGGTGGCACCGGTTTTTAATGAAGAAACTGTTTCAGTGTCGCCGACCTTTATGACTAGCGAGGAAAAAGGAGCTTTATTTATTCCTTCAGAACAACGGGTCCAAGTTTTGCAACGTAGCGAAGATGGCCAAGTTATGGTTTATAAATTGATTAATAGTGATACGGATGTGCTTAATGACGGTGCTTTAGATTCGATTAGGCCGGAAAAACAGTAAGGCTGTATTTTTAGAAGAAATCAGCTATAATAAAATTATATTTTCCATTAAATAAATTTTAACTCTATGTTTAACAATCTTAATGATCATTCGTCATCCGGAGCAACTAATAATGCCGTTGATGATATTTTTGCCGAAACTGATAAAGCGGCGCACACTAATCAGGGAAGTGCCAATATCGAAACGCAAAGCGCTGGTTTGTCGGCTTCTTCCGGCGTTGTTTTGGAGGAGGCGGCTGGTGGTGGTCGTCGTGGCGCCAAATTAAAATTTATTTTAATTTTGGTTTTAGCGGTTGTTATTTTAGCGGCTGCCGCTTATTTAGTTTATACAAAATTTAAATCGTCCTCTGCCGATCAAAATTTAGTTGTACCATCAGAGCCAATCGTTACTAACACACCAGAAGCTCCTCTTTCTCCCATTACTCCTTCCGAGCCAGTTGTTTCAGATAATATAGTCATGCCGGAACCGGAAACCCCAGCGGTAGTGGCAACAGAAACACCCATTGCTGTTGTTCCGGTTGATTCTGACGCTGACAGCTTAACTGATTCAGAAGAGCAGATTTTAGGTACTAATATTAATCTAATTGATTCTGATTTTGACGGCCTATCTGATTATGAAGAATTAAAAATTTATTTAACCAATCCTTTAAATGTAGATTCAGATGGTGATAGTTTTAAAGACGGTGATGAAATTAAATCTGGTTATAATCCTAATGGCGCAGGTAAACTGTAATCGTTTTTTCTTTGTTTTGTATGGATAAAAATTATAAATTAAAGAATCAAGACGTGTCCGGTTCTAGCAAGGCTGGTCTATATTTGCGTGTTCATATTATGCCCAAATTGAACATGCCTTTGCGTGGCAAAGCGTGGCAATGGATTAGCCCTTTTGTAGCGGCCGCCATTTTAATTGTTGCTATTTTTTATTTTTTTAGTTAATACACTATGGAAAAAAAGTGGGAACAAGATAAAAAACAGACGGACCTTGAATTACAGGCGCGTTTACAGCATGATTTTGTAGTAAAAAATATGCCCTCTTTAGCTAGTTTTAGTGGCGCTAGTTATAATAGTCCAGTAGTCGCTACACCTTCGGCTTTTAAAAAAGAGTTAAAGAAAAATTCTTTTAGCCCTAAATCAACCGGTATCATTATTATTGCTGCCGGCTTGGTAATTATTGGGATATTATTTTATGTCGCTTATCGTTTTTTAATTGTTCCGGCAATGAATCCTGATAACAATTTACAGAATATAAGTACCCCGCCCATAGAAAAAGAAATTAATGAACCAATAATACCAGTGGAAGAGGCTAGTAGCAGTGTTCCAGAAATTGTTCCGATTATTGATTTAACGGCTGGCAGTAGCTCGGCGACAGTTTTAGATTTAAATTTACCCGTGCTTATTGATACTGATAATGATGGTTTGAGCGATGAGGCTGAAGCTTTTTTGGGGACAAACCCTCAATTATCTGATTCTGATAATGATACTTATTCGGATAAGCAGGAAATTTTAGGAGCTTATAATCCTATCGGTGCCGGTAAACTCAGTGATAATAGTAATTTAGCGCTTTATGCTGATACACAGGGGTTATTTGCGCTTATTTACCCTAATCTCTGGCAGGTGAGCACTACACAGTTTGGCACTACTTTATTTGCGGCTCCCGATCAATCATTTATTCAAATCGCTTATGAAGATGGTGAACAGGATTATACAGATATTATTGCTTGGTATCGCGGTCAATTTGCCGATGTCGATACTTTAAGTGCCGATCGCTTTTTAACCAGTAATCTCGGACCGGGAATATTGAGCGCTGATCAGCAAATTGCTTATTTTCTAGATAAAGATGGTCGTCATGTTTTTGTGCTTTCTTATATTAAATCAGGAGAAGGTTCTCCTTATCAGGATATTTTTAGGATGATGTCCGCGACTTTAATGCGTCTTTAAATTTTAAATTATTATTTTTGTATTAAAAAATGCTCATTAAACGGGCATTTTTTGTTTTTTTTATTCTCGAGAAATTATTTTATCGATTAAGCCGTATTTTTTAGCTTCCTCAGAGCTCATGAAATTATCCCGATCGCTATCTTTTTCTATGGTGCTAATTTTTTGGCCGGTATGCTCCGCTAATATTTTATTCATTTTATCTTTTATCTTCAGAATATGCTCGGCGCGGATTTTAATGTCTGAGGCTTGTCCTTCGGCACCGCCCATTACTTGGTGGATCATTATTTCACTGTTTGGCAAAGCGAGTCTCTTGCCAGGGGCGCCGGCCGCCAATAATACGGAGGCCATCGAAGCGGCTACGCCGACGCAGATTGTTGATACTGGGCATTTAATGTATTGCAT
>CAIZYV010000054.1 GCA_903937325.1 Candidatus Falkowiibacteriota bacterium
ACTTTACCTGAGTGGGTAGAACGAGGAGTAGACACATTTATACTTATCAAAAAGGATGAGAATAAACCAATTAATGAGAAAAAACCTAAAGACAATCTAGTTGTGGTCATCTTGGGTATAAATGTGAGCGGTTTACGTGTAGGTGTGAGCTGCCTTGATAACAGTGGTGTGCGGGATGGTAAATGTCATCTTCGCGTTGTCTCGCCAGAACTTACTCCCTTGGCCGAATAGGCCTTTGGTCTGTCTCGGCCAGCCGGGGAATGGCGGATTGATTATTAGTCCCTTAGAATTATTGTTCTTAGTTTTAAACTAAGATCGATGATTCCAAGGGATTTTTTTTATTATATTTTTTTACAAATTAATTTCACAACCACTAATATTTCGCTTCCCTGTCGCTCCAGTGCTCAGCATTGACATATCGCCATATTTATTATATGTTGTTTTGATACTTAAAAAATTGGGTATTATGCTAATTTCGCCAAGGAGTGCGGAAAAAATAGTTTTTTAACAAGAAAATATTATTAAGATGAAAAAAAACATTCTGCAACTAATTTCCGGCGACGATCATGTTGTTCTGCCAAGTTCAGACGGCAGTCGTCTTATTTGTAATGCCGGTTGTACTTTTCCGTTCGGCATTAATACTAACTTTGTTGCCTGGGGCATAAATAAACCAGGCATTGCCACTCAGGAGACACTTATACGGGTGCATAAAATTATTGGTAATTGTGATTTGTTGGATATCTTTGAGGCCTTGTCGGGAAAATGGAGCCAGAAATGGCTCTCACAAAATCAAGTTATTGATTTTTGCGAAATTTTTTTACCCGATTGGATAAAGCGAGCCGCCGGACGGGGTGTATTTGCCCTAATTAAAAAGGATGAAAATAAGCCTATTGATGAAAGTCGGCCTAAAGACAATATGTCTGTAGTTTATATGCATTTACATCCGGACGGGCTGCGCACCCACGCAGATTATCTCGAGTGTGACGATATCTGGGATGGAGAGTATCTTGATCTTCTCGTTATTTCTCCGCAAATTTTGTCTACTCAGACGAAAAATATTCTTCGTCTTGTCTACGGTGACTATCCTATTATCCTGCCGATTTCAGATGGCAGCCGACTAATTTGTCAGGCTGCAGATATTTTTAAGGCTTGTATTACTACCCGATTCGTTGCCTGGGGTTTAAATAAGCCCGGTGTCAGAGTCCCAGAGATTATTGTTCAGGTGCACGAAGTAGTTGATGATGCTAAGTTTGTGGATATTTTTGAGGCTTTACCGGGAACATGGAATCAAAAATTTTTGTCGCAGAATCAAGTCGTTGATTTCTGTGAAATTTTACCTGAATGTCTTCGTCAGATAGGTTATTCTACTTTTTTTCTTATTAAAAGAAATGAAAGTGAACTTATCGACGAAAACAAGCCTGCGGATAATTTGTTTGTGGTCCATGTAATCGTGGTTTCGAACGGTTTATTCGTCCACGCGACGCACCTGGAGAATTATAATGTTCGGAATGGCAAATATCGATATCATGTTGTATCTCCGCGACTTTCAGATTTTTCAGCTTAATTATTGATATTAATACTAACGAAAAAAAGAAACAAAATAAATGAAAACAAAAATTCTCCGTTTGATTTCTGGTGGCCACAAACTCGTTTTGAAAGCCTCGGATGGTAGCTGCCTTATTGCTAAAGAATTTTCTCGGTCTGATGTTGTTCATGACCTTGCTCTGTATGGTATTAATAAGCCCGGTGTTGCTACTAAGGACACACTAATTATGGTTTATGAGATAATCCGCCACAGCAAGTTTATGAATATTTTCAAAGCTTTACCGGGAGAATGGAATCAGAAATGGTTAACACAAAATCAAGTCATTGATTTTTGTAGAACTTTAGCTGAATGGCTAAAGCAAGATAGCGGCTCTACATTTTTCCTCATTAAAATTGACGAAAATCAGCCGGTCGATGAAAATAAACCCGAATATAATCTAGCCGTGATTCGCGTACGCAACTTTTCACACGGCTTATCTTTTCACGTTTACAGGCTTGAAGATGATATTCTCTGGGATGGCGATGATCATCGTCACGTTATCTCGCCGAAACTTAAAGCGGTTGTTTAAAACGCGAGACTGCACTTTTTCCCCTAAAATTATTTATACCTAGCTATAAGCTAAGTCTAATAATTTTAGGGGATTTTTTATTATTATCTTTTTTGCAAATCAACCTTAGCGATTTTTAGCTTTTTATGTAATCAGATAGGCGTTACACTTATTTGTTTAACTAGATGTGGTTATAGTTGACATAAATTGATATATATTATATGTTATTTTGATACTTAAAAAACTGAGTATTATTCTAAGTTTCGCCAAGGAGTGCGAAAAAAATAGTTTTTTAACAAAAAATATTATTAAGATGAAAAAAAACATTCTTCGCTTCGTCTTCACAGGCCTTGTTTTAAAAGCTTCTGATGGTAGCCGACTCATTTATAAGGCTAAAAAAACTTTCCAGTCTGATGACTTTGTCATTGATGAAGACTTTGCCAACTGGAAAATAAATAATCCCGGTATTGTTGTTCCAGAAACTTCTTTGCAGATTCATGACTTAGTTGGTTGCGGTAATTTTATGGACATCTTTGAGTCTTCACCGGGAAAATGGAATCAGAAATGGTTAACACAAAATCAAGTCATTGATTTTTGTGAAATTTTTCCGAGCTGGCTAAATCAAGGACACTTTGGTAATTTCGTTCTTATTAAAAAAGACGAAAATAAGCCGGTTGATGAAAATAAACCCGAAGATAATCTGGTCGTAGTTGTTTTGCGCATGACTTTGGGCGGCTTGTCTGCACATATCTATAACCTTGAGTGTGATAATTTTTGGCCAGGCCGATGTCTTTATCGTGTTATTTCTCCAGCACCCATAGTTTTGCAAGCTTAATCCTTTAGATCTGTGTTCTTGGGCTATAATTATTTGTCTAATTTCACGGGGAGTATAAAAATATAGTTTCTTAACAATATCAAAACATAATAACAATGAAAACAGTACTTTTTCGCTTTATCTCTGGCAACAGAAATCTCGTTTTGAAAGCCTCTGATGGCAGCCGCTTGATCTATGAGGCTACAGATACTTTTAAGGCTGGTATTGATCCTGGCTTTGTGAAGCAGGGTATAAATAAACCAGGCATCGCCACTCCTGAAATACTTGTGCAGGTGCGAGAAATATTTAGTGATGGTAATTTTATGGATATTTTCCAGTCATTACAGGGGACCTGGGAGCAAAAATGGCTATCACAAAATCAGGTTATTGATTTTTGCGAAACTTTTCCCAACTGGTTAGGACAGGAAGGGTTCGGAACGTTTGCCCTTATTAAGAAGGACGAAAATAAGCCGGTTAATGAAAACAAACCAGAAGATAATCTGGCCGTGGTCTACGTGTGTGTGGATTCGAATGGTCAGCGTGTTGATATCGATATCCTTGAGGATGTTAAAGTCTGGGATGGTGAGTATCGTCATCGGCATCGCGTTATGTCTCCGCAACCTAAATAGGTTGTTTGGCATTTTTTCCCTCGGATTCTTTGAACTTAGTTTTTAAAACTAGGCTATATAGATTCCGGGGGATTTTTTTGTCTTCTATGTTTTAAGTAAATTCTCGTTATAATTATCGTATTAAGGCTTTGGTTGCTAAAATCAAAGCCTCGTTATATAATAAGGATACTATTTTTTAAGATAAAATATGAAAAACTTAGTTAAAAATTTTTTAGTTTTCTTTTTAGTTTTCTTGGCGATTGCTGCTATTTTTAGCACTTTTTCTTCGCAAACTAAGACTAGCCGTGTCGGCATTGAGGCACTGATTCAGGAATTAAATCAAGATAAAGTAAAATCTTTGGTTGTTAGTGGTAATGATATTGAGATAGAGCTGCAAGACGGTACTCTTCAAGTTGCACAAAAGGAGGCGAGCGAGAGTCTTTCTACTCTGCTTAGTAATTTTCAGTTAAGCCCTGATAAACTCGAGAAAGTTGCAATTAGTGTGAAGGATGAGTCGGGTTGGTCTTATTGGTTTGGTATAATTTTACCAATTGCTTTACCTTTAATTTTGATTGCCGCCTTTTTTATTTTTATGATGCGCGGCGCGCAAGGTATGAATTCTAAAGCGATGAGTTTCGGCCAATCTAATGCTAAAGATTTTAATATTAATAATAAAGATCAAGTAACTTTTAAAGATGTTGCCGGCGCCAAAGAAGCGAAGGAAGAATTACACGAAGTAGTCGAATTCTTAAAATATCCGAAAAAATTTCAGGATTTAGGTGCGCGCATACCGCGTGGTGTTTTATTGCTTGGTAGCCCGGGAACAGGTAAAACTTTGTTAGCTAGAGCTGTTGCTGGTGAAGCAAAAGTGCCCTTTTTTCATATGTCCGGCTCAGAGTTTGTCGAGATGTTCGTCGGTGTTGGTGCTTCTAGGGTTCGCTCTTTATTCCAGAAAGCAAAAAAACATTCTCCTTGCATTGTTTTTATTGATGAAATTGATGCCGTCGGCCGTCGCCGCGGTTCTGGTTTGGGCGGATCTCATGATGAACGTGAACAAACTTTGAATCAGATTTTAGTAGAGATGGACGGTTTTGAGCCGACACAGAATGTGATCGTTATTGCCGCCACTAATCGTCCTGATGTTTTAGACCCGGCTTTATTGCGCCCCGGACGTTTTGATCGCCAAGTGGTGATTGATCGACCTGATTTAAAAGATCGGGAAGAAATTTTGAAAGTGCATGTAAAGAAAAAACCTTTAGCTAAGGACGTCGATTTAAAAAGAATTGCTGAGCGTACTCCTGGTTTTTCAGGCGCTGATCTTGCCAATCTTTTAAATGAAGCGGCAATTTTAACAGCGCGCACGGATAAGAAAATTATCGGCATGGAGGAACTTTTTTCGGCGATTGAAAAAGTAATGATTGGCCCGGAACGCAAGAGCCGGATTATTAATGATAAAGAAAAAAAGATTACTGCTTATCACGAGGCCGGGCATGCTGTTGTCGCTCATTTTTTACCGAATAGTGATCCAGTGCAGAAAGTATCGATTATCGCTCGCGGCCAAGCCGGAGGATATACTTTAAAAGTACCAACAGAAGATCGTTATTTTCATTCTAAGTCTGACTTTATGGATGAGATTGCTGTACTTTTAGCCGGGCATTTAATAGAAAAAGAAGTATTTGGCGAGGTTACTACTGGCGCTACTTCTGATTTGCGGCGTGCAACATCAATCGCTCGTAGTTTAATTACCGATTATGGTATGAGTGATGTTCTTGGCCCGAGAACTTTTGGTCAAAAAGAAGAATTAATTTTCTTGGGTAGAGAGATTCATGAACAGCGTGATTATAGCGAAAAAATCGCCGAAGAGATCGATGTCGAAATCCATTCTTTTATCAGCCAGGCGACCCTGAAAGCCCAGAAGATTATTCAAGAACAGCGAGATAAGCTGGAAAAAGTGGCCTTAGCCTTGTTGGCTAAAGAGACGCTAGAAAAAGAAGAATTTGAAGCTTTACTGGCCGCTGCTTAATCGCTGGAAATAGCCGATAATTTGACTAATGTTATTTTTTGGCTATACTAAAAATAGATATAAAGCAATTTGAGCTTTTTTGCCTGATGCTTTATTTTTTACTCTTAATATAAATATATGGCTAATCCTAAGAAAAGAAAATCTCATAGCGCTGTCCGAACTAATCGGGCTCATTTAGCTTTAGAACCCGTTACTTTGAATAAATGTCCGAAATGCGGCAAGGCAAAAAAACCTCATACTGTCTGTTTATTTTGTGGCACTTATCGTGGTCGTCAGGTTTTAACAATCAAAACAGAAACAAAATCAGCGAAAGCTAAGAAATAATTTTTATGTCCAACCGCCATTTAGCACGCACCTTGGCTTTGCAAACTTTGTTTGCTTGGGATTTTAACGGTAAAAATGGCAGAAATACTGAATCTTTGATGCGTGATAATTTTGTTAATTTCGCTCCGAATTTTGATGACGGCGGTTTTGTTAGTACTCTGGTGCGCGGAGTAACAGAAAATCTTGAAGCGATTGATGCTGCTATTGTCCGTTATGCAACAGAATGGCCGCTTGATCAAATTACGACAATTGATCGCAATGTTTTGCGTTTGGGTATATATGAGCTTATTTATACGGAGATTCCGCCCCGGGTAGCGATTAACGAGGCGATTGAGGTGGCGAAGAGTTTTGGTGGTGATGCTTCTGGTAAATTCATTAACGGTGTTTTAGGAGCAATTTATAATGAATGGCCAGAAGAAGAAAAGAAAAAACGCGATAATCATTGGGATAAAGCCTTAGAAAAAGGTGAATCTGTGGCTGAGACATCGATTGGTGACACGGAGGATTCACCAAAAGCTCAGGAGGAAACAGTTTTCCCCGAGGAGATTAATTAGTTTTTATTTGCGCCCGCTCTATTGCGGGCTTTTGTTTAATTGTTGCGCGACGGTATGGCGGCGCCTTTTTTCATAGATGCCGCGATCTCGCTCCGTAACTTATAATATGCCTGAATTTTCAAAATTACAGAAAACTATCAATTTAACATTTAAAAACGACGGTATTTTGCGTCAAGCCTTGGTTCATCGCTCTTATCTTAATGAACATCCCGAATTTGCTTGTGGTCATAATGAGCGTTTAGAATTTCTTGGTGACGCCGTTTTGGAAATTGTTGTGACGGAATACCTGTATCTTAATTACCCCGATACCCCGGAAGGCGATTTAACAAATTGGCGAGCCTCGCTCGTTAACGCCAAGATGCTGTATGTTATTGCAACAGAACTAGAATTGGAAAATTATTTATATTTATCTCGCGGAGAGGCAAAGGATAAAGACAAAAAATCCCGTCATTATATTTTAGCCAATGCCGTCGAAGCTTTAATTGGTGCGATTTATCTCGATCAAGGTTTAGATAAAGCTAAAGTTTTTATTTTAAAAATGATTGTTTCTAAGTTGCCGGAAATTTTGAAAACGCAAGCTTATCTTGACCCGAAATCGCGTTTTCAAGAACAGGCGCAAGATAAGCGCGGCGTCACTCCTCGCTATGATATTTTAGGTGAAGAAGGGCCTGATCATGCTAAGATGTTTACGGTTGGTCTTTATCTTGGCGAAGAGTTGGTTGCTAGCGGCGAAGGCTCTTCTAAACAGGAGGCCCAAGTTGATGCCGCCGCTAAAGGCTTAAAAACTCTTAATTGGTAATCATATGGATATTAAAAAAATTTTAAATACAGTTGCCGATTTTAAAGCTTCCGATTTGCATTTAATTTTTGGTTTGTCGCCTATGGTGCGTGTTAACGGAGAGCTTCAACCATTTTTAGAAAAGGGGGCGCCCTTACCATTATTATCAGATCAAGATTTGGAACAAGCCGCTAAATCACTACTAGATGATAATCATCGCCGGCAATTAAATACTGATCGTGATGTTGACACTGCCGTTTCTGTTGGTTCTTATCGTTTTCGTTTAAATTTTTCTTTTGATCGCGGTCATTTAAAGCTAGTCGCCCGTATTATAGATGAACACAAGCCGACCTTAGAAGAAATAGGGATGCCATCATCAGTGAGTGATCTTTTAGACATACCTCAAGGATTAATTTTAATTACCGGACCAACCGGTTGTGGCAAATCAACAACTTTAGCGGCGATGATTAATTATATTAATAGTCGGCGCGCTTGCCATATTTTAACTCTTGAAGATCCGATTGAATATGTATTTACAGCTGATAAAAGTTTGATTTCTCAGCGGGAGCTAGGGAGCGATATGTTGTCTTTTGCTTCTGGTTTAAAACATGCTTTACGCCAAGATCCGAATGTTATAATGGTCGGAGAAATGCGTGATTTAGAAACAATCGCTGCTGCCGTGACTTTAGCGGAAACCGGCCATTTAGTTTTAGCGACCTTACATACTTACAGTGCCGCTCAGACTATTGATCGTATTATTGATATTTTCCCCGCTCATCAGCAGGGCCAAATTCGTTCTCAGCTTTCTATGATTTTAGCGGCTGTTGTTTCCCAGCGTCTTTTGCCACGTCTTTCTGGTGGTCGCGTTGCTGCTCGTGAAATCATGTTAAAAAACAGTGCGATCGCTAATTTGATTCGTGAGAATAAAGTTGCTCAAATGAAAACAGTTTTGGAAACAAATATTCAAAATGGCATGACCACGATGGATCGGCATTTGAAGCAGTTATATCAGGCTGGTGAAATTAGTCGCGAGATAGCCTTGAATTATGCCGAAGAAAAAGCCTTTATCGATTCCTAAAGACTCTTTTTAAGCGATAATTGCCAGCTTCTAGTTGGGAATGGGAAAATCTTTAAAATAAGCCCTTTTTTAAGGTATTGACAATATTTTTAAAAGCTTTATAATTAGTAACAGTTTTTACAAATAGCCTATGCGTATTTATTTTCAAGTTCAATTTAAGCGGTTATGAAATAATTTGCTCTTTTGCGATTATTTTGGAACCGCGGATAACGCGGTTTTTTGAACCCCTGAAAATAAATAATTGATTGAATATTTATTTGCCTTTATCAGCTCAGCTGGTGGAGGTAAAGAATATTTAATTGCCCTTTAACAGTTGAATATTTTTTTTGTCACTTTTTTTAAAAAAGTGGACTGTCTATCGTCGGTTTATTTTGCAATTTCCGGGCGATAGACAAAGAAAATCACGTTCGCGAAGGAACGTGTACACTTTTGAAAACAAAAGTGTGGGAAAATCTCGTAAAGAGTATATGGCGGATGCCTAGACATAAGAAAGCGATGAAGGACGTAGCAGCCTGCGATAAGCTGCGGTGAGGTGGCAAGCAACCTTTGACCCGCAGATCTCCGAATGGGGAAACCCACTTCGTTGTCGACGAAGTAAGCGCGACCTTTTGGTTGCGCTGGAAGACCCGGCGAACTGAAACATCTTAGTAGCTGGAGGAAAATAAAACAAAAGTCATTCCCTAAGTAGTGGCGAGCGAACGGGGAGGAGCCTAAACCTGCCGAACTGCAGTTTTGATCCAGTTTACTGGGGAGAAACTTGAAAGTTCTAGAGCTATATGTTCCGCAGGTGTTGCAAGACAGCGTTTCTACCTTCTAGACCAGGTAGAGCAGAGTCATAAAAAATAATTTTTAGCAGAAGCGAGTTGGAAAGCTCAGCCAGAGCGGGTGATAGCCCCGTAAGCGAAAAAAATTATTTCTCTGTCGCGCTTGATCTTAAGTAGTGCGGGACTCGTGAAATCCCGTATGAAGCAGGGTCGACTATGACCCAAGGCTAAATATTTCTTATGATCGATAGTGAACCAGTACCGTGAGGGAAAGGTGAAAAGCATCCCGAGAGGGAGGTGAAATAGTACCTGAAACCATATACTTACAAAGAGTCGGAGCCCAGTTTACTGGGTGACGGCGTGCCTATTGAAGAATGAGCCAACGAGTTTGTTCTATGTGGCTTACATAATCTCCTCCGGAGAGTATGTGTAGTGAAAGCGAGGGTTAATAGCCCGCATTGTACTTCACTTTTGCGCATTAATTTATTAGTGCGTTAGAGTGAAGTACACGTCGCATGGACAAGACCCGAAGCCGGGTGATCTAACCATGTCCAGGTTGAACTCTGTCGAAAGACAGAGGAAGGACCGAACCCACGAGCCGTGCAACACTCGGGGATGAGATGTGGTTAGCGCAGAAATTGTAATCGAACTCGGCAATAGCTGGTTCTCCTCGAAATAGTTTTTGGACTAGCCTCGAGCGCTGACTGCGGGGGGTAGAGCACTGGATGAGGGCGGGTCGCAAGATACCGTCTTCAATCAAACTCCGAATACCCGTAGGTGTAGCTCGGGAGTCAGACCATGGGCGCTAAGGTTCATCGGTCTAAAGGGAAACAGCCCAGATCACAATTTAAGGTCCCTAAATATATACTAAGTGTAAAAGGTGGTGTTGTGACTACGACAGTTAGGAGGTTGGCTTAGAAGCAGCCATCCTTTAAAGATAGCGTAATAGCTCACTAATCAAGTTGTTTCGCGCCGAAAATTTACCGGGGCTAAGTATATTACCGAAGGTGTGAACTCTATAATTTATTATAGAGTGGTAGAGGAGCATTCTCTTCAGCGTTGAAGTCGTGTCGTGAGGCATGGTGGAGCGGAGAGAAGTGAGAATGTTGGCATGAGTAGCAAAAAGGCGGGTTAAAATCCCGCCCACCGAAAATCTAAGGTTTCCTGGGCAACGAGAATCGACCCAGGGTTAGTCGATCCTAAGGTGTATCTAATGTAGTGTTAGAGTAACCGATGGAAGAGCTGGTTAATATTCCAGCACTACTGTGTTTTTCCGAAGGAGGGACGCGGTTCTAAAGTTTGAGCGAGCTATGGTATGTTCGTTGGGGGTTTCAAGAAGCGGCCTAGGTAAATCCGGGCCAACAGCTTCAAGGAACAGTCAAGAGATGAAGTCGCAAGACGGAATCGATTCAAGTAGCAGAGCCGACGAGAAAAACTTCTAGGGCTAAGGGCACAGTATCCGTACCGTAAACCGACACAGGTAGATGAGGCGAGAAGCCTAAGGTGTACGAGAGAACCTTCGCTAAGGAACTCGGCAAAACAGCGGCCGTAATTTCGAGATAAGGCCTGCCCTGCGCAAGCAGGGCCGCAGCTAAAGAGCTCAAGGGACTGTTTATCAAAAACACAGCTCTCTGCTAACTCGCAAGAGGATGTATAGAGGGTGAGGCCTGGCCAGTGTCCGAACGTTAAGAGGAGAGGTTAGCCCTTCGGGGCGAAGCTTTGAATCCAAGCGCGGATGAACGCCGGCGATAACTATAATCGTCCTAAGGTAGCGAAATTCCTTGTCGGGTAAGTTCCGACCTGCACGAATGGCTTAACCACTTGAGCACTGTCTCAGCGAAGGACTCGGTGAAATTGCAAGGCGAGTAAAGATGCTCGCTAACCACAGTCGGACGAAAAGACCCCGTGAAGCTTTACTATAGCTTGATATTGAATTAGGGGCATGCATGTTCAGTATAGGTGGGAGCCTTCGGGCACCAATGAGATACCACCCTTGTATGTTTTTAATTCTAACCGCGCATGCGGGACAGTGTCTGGTGGGTAGTTTGTCTGGGGCGGATGCCTCCCAAAATGTAACGGAGGCGTTTACAAAGGTTGGCTATCCCGGAATGGAAACCCGGGAGATAGTGTAAAGGCATAAGCCAGCTTTACTGCGAGACCTGCAAGTCAAGCAGTTGCGAAAGCAGAACTTAGTGATCCGACCGTTCGATATAGGACGGCGGAAGCTCATCGGATAAAAGCTACTCCGGGGATAACAGGCTAGTCAGGTCCAAGAGTCCACATCGACGACCTGGTTCGGCACCTCGATGTCGGCTCGTCGCATCCTGGGGGTGG
>CAIZYV010000055.1 GCA_903937325.1 Candidatus Falkowiibacteriota bacterium
GGTTCTGTCTTCCTAATGATTAAGATTCTTTTAAAAATTAAAAACCGCTTCCAGCACGAAGAGAAAAAAGTCGAAGAGACAAAGAAAGAACCGGAGCCGAGTGCTGAGACAAAAATTTTAACAGAAATAAGAGAAATTTTAAAAAATAAATAAAAAAAGGTAAAAGCAATAAAAATAATGATCTGAGGATAATTTTCTCTTGCCAATTTTAAAATATCTGTTATAATAAATTTCATGCTAAAGATATCGAAAACAACCAAGCAAAATATTATTAAGAACTGGATGTTTACCCGGTTAGTTTTTATTGATATCAATTAAGCAAATAGGAAGGAATTACACAAGATATCAATGAGAACAAACCGGAATAAAATCCGGTTTTCTGTTTTTTAACAACTAAATAAATTAAATAATCTCAAAAACCAAAAAAAGTCGATCATGAAAACAAAATCGCCAAACAGCTCTAAGGAAATTATTGAGCTAAATCAAAATTACGAAAATGCCGCTAAGCAATTAGCCACCCTACTCCGTCCCAAGACCCCTAAAAATGTCTTGATGGCCCTGGATTGCGCACCTAACAATGGTGCTTTAAACCCGATACATTATCTTGACGGTTTCCAACCATTGCAAATATTCAAAAATCTGGCTGCTTCATTTTTAGGCCCGGATCAATGTTGGATTGAGCAACTAATGACGGAAAACGGCTATTTACGGTTTAAAACTGATTTTCGTCTCGGCGAAGAAATCGGTTTATGGCAAAAGATATTCCCCAATAGTTATCCCTTAAAAGTTAATTGGAATGAGCCCTTCTGCGTCAAGCATGAAAATGGTGCCACTAAAATCTGGCATCCGCGGTGGCGCGATCTTATTCATCGTCAGAGCTTTGCCACAAGAGGAGAGATAGTTAAATTTCTCTACGAGGGCGGTAATTCTTATTGGCAGCCATATTACCTGCCCTTACCTATGCCCAATAAACCGGAAGACTGGGGAGCAACTTATCGCTTATTGTTTCACTGCCCGGCCGCTAAAGATCCGGAACTAATAGGTGGTCTCTGGTTAAGCCGCCGAGGATTTAAAATTTATCCCGGCAAAGGCGCAGAAATGGGCCTAATTTCACCGCAAACACCCCACGCTCAGGCATAAAAATGCCATACAAATAACGCCCGACTAAATCAGCCGGGCGTTTTTATAAATCTATTAAAATCGTCAAAAATTAAAAATCTAAACGAAAGTGCCGCCCCTCGAGATTAAAACCAAAATGTTGATAAAAAAGACAAAGCTTTTCTCCACAGGCCAATGTCACCCGATAACAATTTTTTTCTTTGCATCTAGTAAGGGCGTGATTAATTAAAGAGCCACCAATTCCCTTTCCCTGGTGTTCAGCGCTAGTTGCGAGATCTTCAATGTGCGCCGCTAAGCGTCCCTGATGATAATATTTAGGCTCAAATAAAAGACGAATAGTCCCAACGATTTCACCATCTTCTTCCGCGACATAAGTCTCTATCCCTCGCTGCTCACAATCGGCAAAAATCGCTTCCGCCACTTGTAAGCCCAATTTTTCTATCGGTCGTAAATTAGATAAAGTCCGGAAAAATGATTTTGATTGCAAATCAACAGCCAACAAGGCGCGAATAGTATAAGCCATAAGATTAACTTTAATATTTTTA
>CAIZYV010000056.1 GCA_903937325.1 Candidatus Falkowiibacteriota bacterium
ATTTTAATAATTAATAAATTATACTAATCATTATAACAAATATCAGATGGGAAAAAGTTAAAATTTTACTAAAGACTAATGACTAATTATCAGTTTCTCTAGTAAAATACGGTTATCTTCAATACATGCTCTTTCTTCGACATCAACAAAATAAAACCCTTGTTTGACTAGATAAGCCAACATTTCACGTCGCTTATTTCTGGTTTTAATTTTTATCTTCTTATATCCATTTTTTGCTGACCAGGTCTCTAAATATTCCATCAGCTTCGACAATATACCTAAACGACGAAATTCTGAGTCAACCCCCGCCAGCCAACAATACATCGAATTATCGCCATCGCGATCATAAGCTAATAAATAACCGACTGGAAGATCATTAAAATAGCCGACTAATAACAATTTTTCCTTACCATGACAACGTTTTTCAAAATATGCTTTATCATATTCACCTTCAAATTCAACAATTCTAGAATTAACATCCACTAAAGTCTCAATAATATCTTCTTTGATGGATATTTTTGATTTCATATTATTAGTTTTTTGGTTATAAGTAATGCAAAAAGAATTCAACTAATTAATATTTATAATTATTTTTTACAAATCATTTTCAGAAATAACTTTAATCCCATTTTTCTTTAATAAAGAGGCGGTCACACCGCTGCCTTTTATAATTTTACCAGAAAAAGTGCCATCATAAATTTGCTCACATCCGCAAGAAGGACTTTTTTGTTTTAAAATTGCCTCCTTTATACCATATAATTTTACTATCCTTAACACTTCCTTGGCCCCCTTATTAAAGCTGTCTGTAACGTCCTCTCCTGATTTTGTAATAACTTTTTTACCACTTTGTTCTGCGGCTTCTCTCGGCGTAGATCATCCGCCTAATTGTTCTGGGCAGACAGGAATTAAAATCTCTGTTTTAGAAAGATTAATAACTTTTTTATTTTTTGTATTTGTGCCATCATAGCGGCAATTTATACCCAACAAGCAGGCGCTGCAAATTTTCATATATTTATTTTCCACAACACTTCTTAAACTTCTTACCGCTGCCGCAAGGACAAAGATCGTTGCGTCCGACAGTTTTACCGGACTCATCCTTAATCTTTTCTCTCACTAAATCAAAATTATCGCGCTTAGCACTAAGCTTTTCCATTTCTTTCGGAGCGCCTTCCAGGCGTAAATTCTTAGGCTGTTCACTTTCTCCCAATTTTAATAAAGCCGAGGGAGCCATCTGTAGCGCATCAGCTGTCTTGTAAATTGAATAAACGAG
This sequence comes from Candidatus Falkowiibacteriota bacterium, assembly GCA_903937325.1. Taxonomy (GTDB): domain Bacteria; phylum Patescibacteriota; class Patescibacteriia; order Patescibacteriales; family UBA12465. The sequence continues at coordinate 1,271 of CAIZYV010000056.1, forward strand.
TTGCTGGCGAATCAAATCAAGAAGATCGTGATACATCCGGAAAGCTTCCTTCTTATATTCAACCAGCGGATCGCGCTGGCCATAACCGCGCAAACCAATACCGCGGCGCATATAATCTACCGTCTCTAAATGATCGATCCACATCTGATCAATAGAGCGCAAAAGCATGCCCTTAGCAACTTCGACAAAATCAATACCAGCCGCTGCAAAAGAAGAAACTAAAGAAACATAGGCCTCTTCAGCTGATTGCTTTAAAAAATCTACAAGCGCTTGTCGACCGATATCAGTCCCTTCACCGGCAGCAATCTTTAACTTATCAAGAAAATCAGGCTGAATTTTATATATTGTGCTAACAGTTTCGACAATTTCCTTTAAATTCCAGTCCTCAACCTTATCGCCAGCGGTATGAAAAGAAGCGACTTTATTTATTTCTTCATCTACTTGCAGTTTGATGATGACATTTAGGCGTTCCAAAGACTTGATCCTTGTCTCTTCGTCCTTGCTCTCCGCCGCTTCCAAAATTTCCCGGCGGCGGCGATAAATTGCTTCGCGATGCTTATTAATCACATCGTCATATTCAACTAAATGTTTTCTGATATCAAAATTATTACCTTCCACTTTCTTCTGCGCCGATTCTAGAGATTTAGAAATTAAACCATTTTCAATTGGTACATCAGCCGGTAAATTCAAAGTCTTCATCATCGACTTCATGCGATCACCGCCAAAAATACGCATCAAATCATCATCGGTAGAAACATAAAATTGTGAAGAGCCGGGATCGCCTTGACGTCCAGCGCGACCGCGCAGCTGATTATCGATACGACGCGATTCGTGTCGCTCTGTGCCGATAACATGCAAACCGCCAAGAGAACGAACTTTTTCCTGTTCTTGTTTAGCCGCGGCAATCGCCTCCTGATCATCTGAGTCGGGGTTGCCTCCTAAAATAATATCAACGCCTCGACCAGCCATATTAGTCGCTAAAGTAATACCACCGGTACTACCAGCCTGAGCAATAATTTCTGCCTCTCTTTGATGATTTTTTGCGTTTAACATCTGCGGTTGCAGACCCTCGCGCTCCATCATGGCGGCGAGAATTTCATTTTTTTCAATGGAAATTGTGCCGATTAAAATCGGCTGACCCTTATCATGCCTTTCTTTAACATCACGAATGACAGCCGCAAATTTATCTTCTTCGGTGCGATAAATCAAATCGTTTAAGTCTTTGCGGACATTGGGTTTATTTGTCGGAATAACGACGGTTTCTAGCTTATAAATCTTAAAAAATTCTTCCGCCTCCGTTAAAGCGGTACCGGTCATACCAGAGAGTTTTTTATACATGCGGAAAAGATTTTGGAAAGTAATAGTTGCCATTGTCTGCGATTCTTTTTGCACTTTTACGCCTTCTTTTGCTTCAATAGCTTGATGCAAGCCCTCGCTATAACGACGCCCATGCATCATGCGGCCGGTAAATTCATCGACAATAATAATTTCACCGTCCTTAACAACATAATCACGGTCGCGCTTAAAGAGAACTGAAGCTTTTAAAGCCTGTTCCAAATGATGGACGTCTTTAACGCCGCCGCTTACATAAATATTACCGACGCCGAGCCACTCCTCTATTTTATTAATACCCGCTTCCGTTAAAGTTGCCGCTTTCAATTTCTCATCAACATTATAATCCTCATTTTCTGTTAAACGCTGGACCAGTTGAGAAAATTTTACATATTTATCCGTCGACTCCTCAGCAGGAGCACTGATAATCAAAGGGGTGCGCGCTTCATCAATCAAGATAGAATCAATTTCATCGACAATCGCGTAGTTAAGTGTGCGCTGAACGGTCTGATCAAGACTATAAGCCATATTATCGCGCAGATAATCGAAACCAAATTCATTATTCGTGCCGTAAGTAATATCACAATAGTAAGCGGCTCGTCGGGAAATCGGACGAAAATGACGCAAACGCTCATCATACTCGTCATTATTGCTGTATTCCGGATCATATTGAAAAGCGGCGTCATGCACAATAACACTGACACTAAGACCAAGAGCGTGATAAAGAGGGGCCATCCAACCAGCACCGACACGGGCCAAATAATCATTAACGGTAATCAAATGCACTCCCTGACCGCCCAAAGCATTAAGATATAAAGGCAAAGTCGCAACCAAAGTCTTACCTTCACCAGTTTTCATTTCGGCAATCTCGCCGCGATGTAAAATAATGCCACCAATTAACTGAACATCGTAATGGCGCTGACCAAGCAAACGTCGAGAAGCTTCGCGCATATTGGCAAAAGCCGCCGGCAAAATATCCTCCAGACTCGCTCCCGCCGCCAGTTGTTCCTTAAATTCGCGGCTCTTATCTTTTAATTGCTCCAGGCTTAATACCTGAAAAGACGCTTCTAGTTCATTAATTTTCTCTACGCTTTTTTTGACCTCTTTGATAATCTTATCATTAGGGTCGCCCAAGATTTTAGTGAAGATATTCATAAATATAAATTATCAGCTTTTTTAAGCGAAAATTCTTAAAAATACTCGGCCAAAATGGCACTCGCTTAATCAATAAGCGACCATCAGGCAGAAATAAGCGCAAATGACAAAAAGTACGCCAAAAGCGCTATTTTCAGTATAGTATGCTTTCTATATTTAATAAATATTGACCTTTTATAATAAAGATGTTAAAAAGAAAGTAATTCACGGAATCGTTCATTTAACTACCAAATCATGTCATGGAAAATTTTAATTGGTGGCTCGTGCCAATCGCC
>CAIZYV010000057.1 GCA_903937325.1 Candidatus Falkowiibacteriota bacterium
CCAATACTCTAAAATACAGCTTATCAAACAAAGGGGGGAAAAATGAAAATTTTGATTCTTCTTCTGTTTGTAGCTTTTCCTGGGCACGCCAGGCAAACGGCCATTACGCCGGAACGTAAATTTTCTATTATTAAAAAAGTCTTCGGACCGATTAATAAAAAAAATCAAGACAGAAATTCTGAAACGTTTAAAAACGTTTTTCTCTTACCTTGTCCAGGCGAGAAAACAGAAATCTATCTGATTAAGAAAAGCAAAAACGTACCAGCCAAAAAAATGGCCAATTCCAAATTACAGCAAAAAATCGGCTGCGAAGATGTAAGTATACATCGAAAAATGCTGTATATACGTTGAGGCCTGCCGCAAAAACGCACCGGCAGCGCCTATGACCGAAAAAGCTACAAACGCAAAAAAAAGCCTTGCTGCAACACACAGCAAGGCTTTACTCTTTTAGAGGATGTTCACGCCTTCTGGCTGTAAGTTCCTCTTTTTTTTGTGAAATTAATTATATTAACCAGTATCTTGCTTATATTTCGATGCTGGCTATTTAAAAAGGTGCTACTGTCGCCGATGATAATCAAATGATTACGGGCCCGGCTCAAGGCGACATAGAAACGTCTCTCATCTTCCATAAAGCCAATTTGGCTTTCGGCATTAGAACGAATCAAATTAAGAATAATTGTGTCTCTCTCCGCCCCTTGAAAAGCATCAACCGTATTCAACATCGATTTTAAGTTCAGATCAATATTCTGCGGAGTTACTAAACCGGCAAAAAGAGGATGGAAAAGTAACACTTTACGCAATCTCGCCCGAATAATCTTAATCTGACCGCGATAAGCAGGAATAATACCGATAGATTCCAGTCTAACTTTACCACTAGTCGCAACTTGCTGTTCAAAGAATTTAATAACTTCGACAACAGTGAAAGACGCTTCACGCTGATTATAATAAGATGTTTTTATTCTAGTCTCCGAGGAAGCTAAATCCAAAAAAGTAACCCTCCCTTCTTGATAAGGATTAAAACGGCCGACTTGTAAGTGCTTATCAAAAACATTATTCAAGAAAGAGGTAACAATCGGCAAAGAACGTCGATTAATTGACAACTCTTTGACCGACAGGCCATTTTGCAACAAAGAATAAAACATTCCTTGAGAAAAATATTGCAAATGGCTGCTGATACTATCATAGTTCGCCTTAATGGGTAATAAAGCATGATCATCCTTATTCTGCAAAACAGAATATAGTAAAGAGTCTTTTGAAGAGGATGAGGAATTAAAACCAGATAATATACGAGAAAGCATGCTGTTTTTTACGACGGAAGACAGGGGGATATTACCAAGTTGATCGGGATCGCCAATTAAGACTAATTTCTCGCCCGCCGCTTTGAATAAAGGAACGAATTCGAAAAAACGGCCCTTAGTCGCCTCATCAATCATAACGACATCGATCATAAATTTCGGCCTCATCTTTTTATTATCCATCTGCATATAGTTAGAAACTGGCTCGGATACAAGACTCGATAAATATTCAGGGTTATACTCTTCGGAAAAATCAAAAGAATCGATAAACTTGCTCTGGGTTGCTAAAAAATGCAAACTACGATCAGACGCGTAAGAATTAATCGTCGATGCCAGTACAAAAGACTCTCCAGCGCAAATTAAGCGCCAAATATCTTCTGTTTCATAATTAACTGATAAATCTTCGTCACAAAAAAGAGGAGAGGTGACTTGACTGGTAGAATTATTTTTTTCTCTTGTTTTCTCCGCTAGGGCTACTTCCTTTTGATAACGCCAATGGCGGTGTAGACTACGTATTGTTGGAGCAGTGACTGACTCGTGATCGTTACCTAGACGGAATATCTTTTTAGAATCAACATGCCGTAATAATTCAGACAATAGATTATCTAAGCCCTGATTACTATGAGCTGAAACTAAAATAACCCGCCTTTGCAGCAAAAATTGCTTAATAGCGACAGCGCTTAATAATGTCTTACCAGTACCAGGAGGGCCTTTAATGGCTGATACAAATTTAGGTCCCAAAATATCTAGCAAGGCTTCCATCTGTGATCGGTCCTGCAAAATTAGCTTAGAAGGACCGTCAAGCTTAACATGATGAATTGGCCGATGCAGATTATTATTATTATTAAGATAACCGCGGAGAAAATCTTCCGGTTCGTCATAATGACTATCTTGAAAATAAATATAATCAGAACGAGACAAATCTCCATAACCAGACAAATATTGCCTATATTTGGCAATCATTCTTGCTAGCAGGCTATCGCCCTTGCCAAAATAACCGTAATCTCTCAAGCTATCTCGCGAAATTTCATCCTGGAAAAATATTTCCAAGCCGTCCTCATCAGCTGCAACAACCTTAGCCACGGCCATCACTTGTTGAGCTCTCTGGCTAAAAAAATATCTCCTATCTTCCTTGAGAAAAAATACGATATCTTCTCCTTCGCGAAAAATAAATTCCCCCTGATAGATATTTGCAAAAGGCAGAAATAATTTTTTCAATTTGCCTGAACCTAAATTTTTGTAAACAAAAGAAAATTTTTGTCTAACAACATAATTAAGCCAAGTCTGGAACCAATCGAGATAAACTCGGGAAAAATAGACGGCGAACCAAAAAAATTGCGGATCCAAATTTTTCCTTTCATCATCCGATTCAGATAAATTTTCATAATTTACCCGATAGACATCAGCTCGCTCTGTCGCTGAAACTAAAAGATTATCTATCACTACCGGCTTAATAATTTTTTGCCAAAAATCATCCCAATCTTCAAAATTAAAATAACGATGATTTTGTTTTAGATCAAGCAGAGTAAGAGTAGGACGAAAATCTTTTTCTCCACCATGACAGGCAAAAACTGAAATAACCGGATAGAGCTGTTTAAGACGGAGGGACTCGTTCATATTAATATTGATTAATATAATAATATCTCCTTCGCCCAACAGGCTTGCCTGAGTAAATAATTCTGAAGCTTGCCCGACTCTTAATAAATCAATCTCAGCCGCATAAAGCTGGCTTTTCATCAAGATAGCCTTAAAAAAGGGGTTATCTTCATTTCCGTAAACAAGAATTTTTCTCATAACGCAGTGCTTTTTTAAATTATTAATGTACAAATAAATCAGCTTATCTTAACTAAAAATAAAGAATTAGTCAAATAATAATTGAAAGAAAAAAGCTGCCGCAGTTTACACCGCAGCAGCTATTAATCCTCAGAAATAATTAATAATCAAACTCACCATAAGGAGTCCGCAGAATTACCTCATTTCTGGGGTTTAAAGAATTAGTACACGACCCTAAGATTATGGATTTAAGCTGACAAATTTTGGAAGCTTCTTCGACTGCTTCTATAAACACCTTGTCAGGCTCACCAATGATATCGACGCCAATACCACAATTGAATGTTTGATACATATTCCGCCATGATTCGCCGCTCTCTGATTTAATCAGACAAAAAATAGGCGGAGGTGTTTGCATAATTTTACGATAAGCAATGCCGCCAATACCAAGATGTTTTATTTTAGTCGCGCCGCCGCCGGTATTCATTACGATGCCGTGGAGAAAATGCAGAGCATTTTTTGTTTGCAAAATTTCCAGCAATTTTTTAATTGCAATCGCCCATTGGCGAGTAGGCGAAGTCAGAGCTTCGCCGACAGACATGCCCAGCAGTGATGGCTGATAATCATTGGGACGATACTTACCTCGATACAAGTTAAATCCTTTTAACGAGGGGTATTTTTGATTATAATCGGAATGCATCAAGATAGTCCGAGCCATGGTTAAGCCATTGGACATCAATCCGGAATTAATCTTATTTTCCCAAGAGGCTTGACCGTCACTCTGCCAGCCGAAAATCATATCTCCCGGCCGAACATTGCCAGCAATCAAATTTTTTTTCTCCGCCCAAGCAGTTACACAAACATCGAAGACGCCTGATAGAACCTGATCTTTCAAATCAGCTGTTTCACCACCGGTAAATTTGATCTGAAAACCATGCTCTTTATACAAAGAAAGCAAAGTTTTAAAACGGTGAGCAGCTGCTTGCATGACGACGCTCTTTACCTCTTTTGGCAGATTCAAATTTAGAACATCGGAGATCAGCCAAGGCATAAAAACAAAACCGCTGGCAGCAATGTCGCCTGTATTCATACTCACCGCGTCATCGACCATGCCTTCAAAAATATCGGCATTTTTATTTTCGTAATAGTCCAGCAGACGCTGAACAAATTTACTGCCGTCACCATCCTGATGCTGAGTCATCGCCCTTTGCGGATCAAAGGGATCGGTTACGATATTAACGAATGCTCCGGGGTATTCATTATCTACCACGGTAGCGAAAGAGGCGCGAACATTCTCTTTGCCTGCGTCCACACCCATACTGGCATACTGGCTTTCACTTTGTTTTTTCATTGCTTTTTATTTTTTTTGTTAAAGAATTTATTTTATTCTCTTCTTGCTTAAGAAGAAGATAAATTTTAATATAGAAAGAATTATTAGTCAAATAAAACCATAAGATACAAAAAAACGGAGATTAAACCCCGTTTTATGCTAAATTTAATATTATTAGATTATTAGCTTTATTTTCCAATAATTTTCGCCAGCGAGAGCCAGTCGTCATGAATGGCCGCTAATAATTCTGTCGGACCGGAAAATTTACGCACTTCCCTAATTTTTTCTAAAACCGTTACCGTCATATTTTCTCCATAAATATCCCCTTGGAAATCTTTAATCAAAACTTCCAGCGATACCGCTTCAGCAAAAATGTCTTTAAAACCAAAATGCATTAAACCAAAATATTTTTGTCCTTGTAGGAGTAAAGAAACGGCATAAATACCATGAGGAATATCCAAATCATTCTTATCTAAATTTGCCGTCGGCAAACCGATACTCCGGCCCTTACCTTGCCCAGCAATAACGCAGGCAGAAAAAGTTAGTTCTTTTGGACGGCTCAAAAAAGACACACGGAAAAAAGAAATAAGCAAAACTACAAAGGCAAGGCTTTGCCAAACATTAAAATAATTATGATTAAAAATATAATCAAGGACTAAAGCGGAAAAAGGCCAGAATAATTCTAAGATGGTCGCGGCGGAAGCGCTAAGACGGCGTAAACCGAAATAATAAATAAACATTGCCCCTGCTCCACTAGTTAAAACAATTAAGACAAGTAAAGACCACTGCTCGCCGCTTATATTCGTAGTCTGCAACCAATATCCGTTAAAAAGCAATAAAATCATGGACAAAATAGAAGTTAGGCCAAAACGCAAGGCTGCCACTGCCTTATAATCCAAATGATTTGCGACCCTTTTACCAAAAACTGTCGATGAAGCAAAAGCAAAGGCGGCAATGAAAGCAAAAATAGCCGCATTATGACGCCAATCTATTGCCGTAAAATCCAAACCACTTTTAGCAAAAGCAAGAACATAGGCGGCGGCAATAGATAAAATCGCCCAAAAATAGAAAGCACGCGGCAACTTTTCTTTTAAAATTAAGCGCGCCATCAACAAGGCAAAAATTGGCTGCAATTTCTGTAAGACAACGACTGTAGCAAAACTAACTTCTCCGTCCATTGCGGCAAAAAAAGCTTTAGTGATAAAGATAGTACCAATTAAACCACCAAACAAGCTAATCCAAGCAATTGCTAACCAGCTTTTCCGGCTTAAAGTTTTGATTTTCGCCCAATAAATATAAATGAAAGGACTTAATATAATAAAGCCGAGAAAATGTTCCCAAAAAACTACTAAGCTAGCGGGCAGAATATAAAATTGCGGTCGAATAAAAAGACCATCAATACTCCACAAAAAAGCCGCCAACATAATCGCCATCGCGCCGGCAACGCTTCCTGATTTAAAATTATTCTTATAGTTCGAAAAATTCATATTTATCGATAAAAAGATAGAACCAAGGCCCTATCTTTTTATTTTAACTCCACTTGAAATAAAAACTTAAAACAAGAGGAATCTGAACTAATATTTAATACTAAAAGCGTTGACCTTAAACTTTCTTCTTCTTGGCTGGAGCTTTCTTAACTTTAACTTCTTTTTTTACTACTTTTGCTACTTTAACTTTTTTCGGAGCAACGACAGCAACCGCTTCCTTTGATGCCTTCTCAACATTGGCAACCACTGATTTTTTCTCCGCTTTTTCTTCACGAGAAGTGCCAGTTTTCAAAAGGTTCATAATTTGATCAAGCTTGGCATGGATAGCCGTTAATTCTTCCTGATGTTTGCCATTATCTTTAGGGGCCTTATGGGGCTGATCACTGCCGCGGAAACAATCGGAACAGAAAACCGGCTTACCGGAAGATGGGCGGAAAGGTAATTCGCAAGCAGCGCCACATTCTTGGCAAGTTGCCTTAAACATAGTTCTTTCGGAAGAAGCAGAAAAATCACGACCACGATCGCGATCACGTCCGCCAGCAAAAGGTTTGCGATCACCGCCATCTTTTTGCACTGAAAAACAAGAACTGCATAATACCGGCTTTGTACCATTCGGACGGAAAGGCACTTCACAATCATTACCGCAATCGCTACAAACAGCTTTATGCATCATCGGGCGTTCAGAGTCACGTCCACTGCCAAAACCACCGCGCTGAGGTTTACCGAAACCGCCGCGAGAAGCGCCACGATCACCAAAACCACCCTTGGCACCAAAACCACCAGGCTTCCTTGTTTGATTAAAATCTCTCATAAATGAATAATAAATTTATTAAATCTAAGCTTAACTAACAGCTTCTTGCTAAGTTAAAGCTATCAGACAGCGTTATCGTAACACAGAAATCAAATTTTGGGAAATAAAGAAAAAATATAGCCAAAAAATAAAAGCAAAATTCTGTAATATCAGCAAAGGAATGCCAAGTAAAAAATACCACTTTCTCGTCTTATGGCGACAAGCAAGCATACCGATATAAACACCGAGAGCGGCAAAAGCTGCCGCTAAGAAAAATAGTTTTCCCTCAGAAATCCTCGATGCGCCTGACTGAGA
>CAIZYV010000058.1 GCA_903937325.1 Candidatus Falkowiibacteriota bacterium
ATCAACACAGGCACCAGTCGGCACTGAAGTATCGCAATATTTACCAGAATGACTACTGCAATTACAGGCCTGGTCGGAAGCAACAATATCAAAACCATCACCATCAGCAATAGCACAACCGGAACACTGCCCTAAACCAGAATTATCATCGGCGTTTTGATCACTACCGCAGGTGCCACTACAAGTTAAAGGAGCGCAGCAATCGCGAGTGTCTTGACCGATTTCGCAACAACAATCACAACGAGCTGCTTCCGTCGAAACGCAACTTGAACCGTTACAATTAGCTGAACCAGAACATAATTCATTAGTAGCACAAACACCACTATTATTAATATTGCGACAATTAAAACCAGCGTCGCAAAGAGAACAAGTACTTTCAGTTACACTAACGCTATCAACACAACGGCCACCAGCCAAACGAACCCAGCCGTTGGGACAAGAATTGGGAACAGTAATTTCCCAATGTGTTTGATTACCAAATTGAGAAAAAGTCTTGCAAGTTTGATTAGCACTGAATTCTGTGCCATTAAGATTATAATTGAGAACAGAATCTAAAGAACAACCACCATCATTTAAGACGCAGGCGTCTAAAGAACCGTTATAACTACAGCCAGCAGATTGGCCGATACAAGCAGACTGACTTGCACAACTAGAATCACAAGAACCGAGAGTTCTGGCACCAGCCGCAAATGGAGAACACATGCCAGGAGAATTCGGGCAGAAGGCACCGACCTGGCAAGCACCTAAAGAGCGAGCCATACCCTGACAGCTATCATAGGGAGTGCTTGTGCTTACTCCACCAAAACCAGTAGAAAAAGACCATTCAAAAACAGAATTAGGAATATTTATATAACAATCAGCTGAAGCACTGGCGCAGCGCCCCTCCCGATAAGTACCGGCGGCGCAGCAAACATCAGTTCCGCCGCAATCACTATTTTCCGTACAAATACCAATTTCAAAATTAACATCATTGCCCCATTCATTATTTTTAACCACTTTAACCGGGCCAGTAACGGCATTTTCTGGCACTAAAGGATCGACGCGTTGTGCTGACTGATCGTCAATAATCTGACCGCTAACTAATTTATTATAAGTAAAGACCGTGGAAGCATCCGCGCCACTATTCCCAAAATATTCTCCCCAAATACTAATGGGCGTACCCACCTGCCCTCTTTGCGGAGAAATTTTACAAATACTGGTTTTTAAAGAAGCGGTAGAATCAGCTGTAAAGAGACGAGGATTAGAATTTTGAGAATTAATTTCCTGGTTATTTAGTTGCACTTTTATTTCATAAGCACCATCCGCTAAATCTGCTGGTACCTTAACAATTATTTGCTTATCATCCCAAACAGAATTCAAACAAACAGCGGGAAAAGAATAGTCCGCCTCTATATCTCCAAAATATACTTTAGTTGTACCGCGGACACCACCAAAACCACCACCATGAATACTGACATATTGACCCGCGCGACCGTTAGCCGGTTCAAAATAACTAATAAAAGCACCGGCTTCAGCTTCCGCTTGTTTAATAAAGCTAACATAATTACTCTTTGTTTGATTACCAGCGATGCTAGCAATCACAAAACTACTCATTTTCCCCTGGTTAAGATTGGGAATGGTAGTGGTCCCAGTCAAACCGGCGGGACTCACAAAAACTGAATCTAAACCGCGCACATTCTTATTATAATTACCAAAATAAGCTTGTCCGGAATAAAGATTAAGACCACGATAATTAACTTGCTGACTAAGCAACCCATTATCCGGTGTCAATAAACAAAGCCCCGGACGAACAATATTATTAGAAATAAAATCAGGTAGAACCGGGCCATTATTATCATTACTGCTATCAGTCTGGCTATCAGCGGTCACTACTTGCAAAGGACCAGAAACAGTTCCTACCGGCACGACAATAATAATTTGATTATTAGTCCACGAACCAACACAATCAGGATTAATCGTTGAAGGCTCTAAACCAGGCTGATCACCACTAAACATCACCCGGCTATTTATTGGATCATAAGAACCAAAATTACTGCCGGCAATAGTAATAATATTATCACTAGCGCCATTAGGAGTAACTAAATCGCAAGCCACGGAACAATCTGCGTCAACATTACAACTTTTATTACTATCCTCTTGGCAAAAGCCCCCAACCGGGCTGATATCAGTAATAACTGGTGGCCCAAAACAAGTACAAGAAGAAGTATCACAACTTAAATAAGCGCCACAAAGATTATTATCCGCGTCACAAGTCGGAGTTGAAACATCGGTATCACAAGAATCACCTAAACTGCCCTGAGGCACGCAAGTGCAAGTATCATTATTACAATAATTATTTTCTGCACATATTTGATCGGCTGCCTGACAACCGCCAAGAGGATTGCCATCGCAACTAATAGGACCTCCGCCGCCATTGCAATCAGAACCAAGGCAAGGACCCCAGGTATCGCTAATGCAACTCATCGACCCACCGCAACCGCAAGAAAGTGATTGACCGCTGACACAAGAACCACTGCCATTACCACCGGTAGAGGCCGAAATAAGCCGGCTAAGTACAAAAGAAGCAATACCCCAAGCAGATAAAACAATAACTAAGCCAATAACGCCATTCTTCAAGATTTTTTTTGCCTGCTCTACCTTTTCTTCTTCACCGTTTGATGTCATCCAAACAAAACCGCCCCAAAGCACTAATCCAACGGCCAATAAACCCAAAACGAGCATGACAATATTAATAACACGCGCCGCCACTGTTCGCGGATCATCGGCATTTAAAGCAATGACGCTACTAATTTCATTGGTGCCAATATCTATTTGGGCCCCGGCTAATCGAGCAAAAGCAAAACCGGCCCCTAAAAGCAAAACGAAAGCGAATATCTTAAAAATAAATTTTTTATGCTTAGACACAGAAAAAATGATCATCAAAAATTAAGCTAATAAATTGCTTGATAAATTGATGACGTTAATCATAACTTAAATTTTTTATTGACAATTGCCGTCTTCACCTAACACGCTAGTGGGTGCGCCGTAACAACAAGAAGGACTGACTAAATCAGCCGCACAAGCAGGACCAGCGCTCGGCTTATAACAATTTTGATAAATATCTTTAACGCCGGAGCCAACCTGCGCCTTATAAGCGGCCGAAGGCAGCATCTCCGTATGATGAACGAATACGAAGCTGGTATCCGGCTCGCCGTCTAAAGGCAGAACATCACGATTTTCTACTTTAACCCAATAACCGAGTGGAGACGGAGAAACACTAAAAAGATTAATAAGATGATGAGGCACTTCGCTTTCGCCATTATTAACCATAACCTGCCCTGTACGCAAACTACTATTCATCATCAAAGTATTAAAGTTTATTTTCACTGGTGCTTTAGTATCAGCGCCAACACTGTCATTATCTGGTCCGATAAAAGACAACAAAGGCGGTGAAGATATTATTTGGTCGTTAATATAAAAAGACCATTTATATTTATCTTTCAAGGCGAGATTATCAGCCTCATTTTCATTATAAAAAGATAAAGGACCATCAGCAAAAATATCGCGGTTACCATCCAAAGAATTTAAAGAAGCATCAACAACACCGTCTAGACTATCAATATTAGCAACCGGATAATTTTTACCATTCATATCTTGGCAAGTCTTATAAGTGCTGAAAGGTGCGCAAGTAGAAAAAGGCTGAAAATTAACACAATCATCGCTAGTAGTGCAAGTTTTCAAATTAGAAGATACTAGCTCGACCGCCAAATGGCTATCGGCCGGCAAACAATATATTTTTTCACCACAACCGTTTTGCCCACATTCTGTATCAGAAATAAATTCTACCGTCTTATAAGCGTTAGAAACGAGAAAATTACCAGCTAAATGATTACCGACACAAGCACCATTATCACATTTATAAGAAGCGCAGTCGCTATTTTTTACGCAAACAGCCCCTGCCGGGGCAGAAGAATCTGCATTAACTATCCTAATATAAGGAGAAACTTCGTCAGCCTTGCCAGACACCATTAAAGGATTAACTGCTTCATTAAAATTTATTTGAATAACTGAATTCATCGGCCGATCCTGGCGCCCTCTAGTTTCATTATTACGAGTTCTGTCCAAACCGCCACTAAAAGGCTGCAAAGATAAAGCCTCTGCATGATTTGTGGTTAGGCGCAGATAATTACCGGCGAGACCGGCAACTTTAGCAGACAAAGATACTCGTGCACCAGTTTTATCAACGTTAACATCAGAGTTACCACTAAGTTTAGCGTAAATAGAAGACGCAACCGCATTAAGATCGCAAGAAACATCATCAACGAAAATATTATTACCCGTATTGTTATCGGCAAAATTATATAGTTCACCGGCAACACCTAAATTATCAGCCAGAACTTCCGGGCTTAAAGCAATATCCCAAGCATAGGCAGCCTCATGACCCGAAACCTGCAAAGATAAAAATCCAGGGAAATTTATATTATTATCCTGCCAAGGAGCTACCCCCAAAAGAGATTGCCCGGCAAATATTTGCGCTTGATCATTACCAACAGTAGAAACAACCGTCAAAATAGAAAAATTAGAGTGATAACTTGAATCAACCACGGCGCTACCGCTTTGACCTCCAGACGTCGGCGTAACACTCAAAACTGAAGCAGGCCGATAGGTATTAGGGCAAGTTTGGACTTGGATTGCTGCCGTAGCAGCAATAGCTAAGGTTGATTGGCCAAACAAATCGGCTTCAT
>CAIZYV010000059.1 GCA_903937325.1 Candidatus Falkowiibacteriota bacterium
CAACTAAAAACAGAGCTTCAAAAAGCTCTGTTTCCAAGTACCTCGTGCTAGCACGATGTTGCGGAGAGGCAGGGATTCGAACCCTGGGCCGGCTTTCACCAGCGACGGTTTTCAAGACCGTTCCATTAGACCACTCTGGCACCTCTCCTGATTGTTTAATTTTATATATTTTGGTAAAAAAAGCAACTAAATTAAAATTACGTATAAATATCCCCCAATATTATAGATTATCTACAGTTTTTCAATTTCCTCAAATTTAGTTAAAAGTTCTTTGAATGTTGTGTAACCGGCTTTTTTATTAAAATGGCCAGCATTGGGTATAAAAGATAATTCTACTCCTAATTCTTGAGATAATTGTTTGCCATTTTCTAAAGATACGTATGGGTCATCATCTGATTGAAAGACGGCAAAATGATTTGCCATTTCTCTTATTTTTTGCCAATTAAACTTAAAGCCGCTAAAGGCGCCATCGCGCTCATAATTAAATAGAGGTTTTATTCCGATTGGTGTACCTGTAAAAATGGCGGCTTTTATCGGTTGTTCTAATTTTTCCAAGACTCTTAAGGCAAAAATTCCGCCGAGGCTATGTCCGATAATAATACTTCCTTGATTAATTTTTTCTTGGTATTTTTCTAAAACCGCAAACCATTCTTCTATTTTAGCCGGTATTATTGGCTGGGTGGGAAATTGAGGAACAAAAACTTGATAGCCCTTAGCTTCTAGCTTTTCCTTTAGCCAAGGAAACCAGTTTTCTTCCGGATATCCCTCTGTACCATGAAAAATAAAGACAGTTTTCATAAATAATTTATTAATAACATCAGATTAAAGCCTATCTCTATATTTATTATTTCGCTTTGGCGTATAAATAGGCATCAACTTTTTTATTATTTAATTTTATTGCTTTTTTCATTAAACCCTCTTTTTTATAACCACATTTTTCCGCTACTTTTATGCTGGCTAAGTTTCTCGGGTCTATTACTAATTGCATTCTAGAAATATGTAACTTTTTTAGATACCCTCTTTCTATTAATTTTAAAGCTTTTGTAGCAATGCCTTGACCCCAATATTTTTCATCAATAAAATAGCCGATCTCGCCGATATAATTACGATAGTTAATAATTCTAACTCCTATCGCGCCGACAACCTTCGTGCCGTATAATATGGCATAATTATGTTCTAAATTATTTTTTCTTTTTTTATGATTACCTCTTAGAAATTTTTGTTCGTCAGCTAATGATTTAACAATTACGCTGAGAAATTCAAAGTTTGAATTATTAAATATTTCAAAAAATCTTTTAGCATCTCTAACTTTTTGATAGCGTATTTCTATTTTTGGCATATTTTCATATCTTATATTTTATTCTAACAAAAAATCGCCTTTAAGGCGATTTTTTAATTGCGGAACGGACGGGACTCGAACCCGCGACCTCTGCCGTGACAGGGCAGCGCTCTAACCAACTGAGCTACCGATCCAATAATTAAGATAATACCGCTGACAGCGGTACAGGGAAAATCTTAGCAAAAATATTTTGGCTTGTAAAGCCCTTTTTATGGTTATCTTGGTGTATTTATTGTGCT
This sequence comes from Candidatus Falkowiibacteriota bacterium, assembly GCA_903937325.1. Taxonomy (GTDB): domain Bacteria; phylum Patescibacteriota; class Patescibacteriia; order Patescibacteriales; family UBA12465. The sequence continues at coordinate 1,579 of CAIZYV010000059.1, forward strand.
AAGTTATGGCTGATTGACAAAATTATTAAGAAAATCGACTTGTCATCATCGCATTTCCCATTGTTTTGTGCTTGAACACGTATCATTCTTTCATTACTTTGCAATTTAGCTAATTTATCGCTAAAAATGTAGAGTAAATCGTCGTGGTACGTTGTTTAAAATTTTATTTCTTTATTAATTATCTTCATTTCTTGTGTATGTTCACTTTCTTCGGTGGAAACAGAATCATAAACAATTTGCATTTCTTTCCCGTATAGATTTTTGTATATCTGGAATTCGCTTTGTTCGATTAATTCTGGTTCATTTGATACGGCATATATTGGGTCGATATATTTTAGTTTGATAAAAATATTTTCTCCTATTTTTGTCTCATTTTCAATCAATCCCAGTTCAATAAAATGTTCTTTATTACCATTCGTTACTTCAACAGGAAACTCTTGCTCGTTGAGTTCGTGGCGGAGTTCATTTTTGAGGATTTTACTTTTTGACAGTTCGCCATAAATTGGTAGATTATCAGATTTTAAATATTCTTGCATGAATGCCGGGAATTTATTAAGTGATGGGGAAATTTCGATCGGAGGATTTATACAAACGCTCGAATACAAAGCACTATACCACATCTTTTCAGATTGTTTTGTCTGTTCTGTATGAAAATCAACCGATTTTTCTCCCCATTCGATCATTTCGGGAGAGAACTGAATTCCTAATATGTGGCAAAGTTCTTGTATTTGCTTAGTAGGCTCTGCTCGTAAATCGGTCGTATCAAATATAACGTATTGATACTTCTGTTCTTCAAAATATTTTTTTTCCTCTTCTAATTTTCTAAATTCATCTTCTTCGAAGCTTAATCGTCGTTGATTTAATTGTAAAATGACGTCGAAAAAAACATAATCATGTTCTGTGTATAGCTTTTTTTTCACCATCTCTCGCCAGTTTACGTAATTGTTGTTATGCGCTTTTTGATCAAGGAGATGATTTTGTATAGCTATATCTGGTGCATCGTAGATTTGGTCTACATCTTCTTGATTTGGCAGGGCGGCCAGTCGATCTGTGTATGCGTCTATTTTCATTTCTCGCGTGAGTTTATTCCAATTTTGATAGCCTTTTTCTATAGCTAATTCATCTAATAGATAATGCTGAAGATCAACACTGTGCCTCATGTCAATTGTAGTTAAAACGCGCCGTAGTCGAGATTCTGCGGCCAGTAGGGGGTTTCGAATCAAAAGGACAATTGGCCTGGTAGTGAGCTCAACCAGTCGTTTGTATTCCTCATTTTGACTAATCCAATGGGACATTTCTTTAATTACAACTGTTGTGCTCTCACCAGATTGTTCAAATTTTTCACCGCCAATTGATTCATAAATCTGACGATAACCGTGATCGGGATTAAAATTACCATGTCGCGCGTTTAGAAAGGGCTCGTGACATTCATGATCAATATCTGGTGAATTTCCCAAGGTATGTTCTACTACAGAAGAATTTGTTCTCGGAGGGGCAATGATAATGTATGTCTGGAGTCTTCCTTCTTGCACAAGATTTTGTAATTTTTGATAGTATGAATTATTCATAGTTGTTTTATTTGAATAAATTCCGTCATCGTATTTATAAAACCAGGTGTAAATAAATCAGGTTCTGCTCGCATCATTTTTTGTATTTCTGCTAAATTGATTTTTTTTAAAGATGATACTTCCTCTGTTTTTTTGAATTGCCAATCTTGGGGGGCTATAGCTGTAAAAATAGCCCAATAATGATTTAACTTTGTTTGGCTAGGAAGAAATGTTGAAACATGATTAATTGGTATGGTTAATCCGAGTTCTTCGAACATTTCTCTTTTAGCAGCATCTTCGTATGTTTCTCCTTGCAGAACATGGCCGCCAACCGAAAGATCAAGTTTTCCGTATTTATTGCCTTTTTGTAGATATAAATTTCCCCTTATATCAAATACAAAAATACCTACGACACGATGCATTAATTTTTTGTCGTGGGCGCTGGTTACATCGGTCGATCCTATAATATTGTTTTTTTCGTCTACAATATCTATTATTTCTGTGCTTGCCATATTAAATTTATATATCAATTGCTCTTTTTGTGCCCCCAAAGGGAATCGAACCCCTATTACAAGCTTCGGAAGCTCGCGTTCTATCCATTAAACTATGGAGGCCGTCTTTATCGCTTTAATTATAAGTAAGGCCCTATCTTTTGGCAAGTTTGGATTAATGGTGGTTAGGGCTTGACTTTATCTGTTACTTACTATATTATGGATAATAGTTATCCATTGATAAATATTATCTATTATATTATGATGGTCAATAAACAGGACTCAGACGCTCGCCTAGAAAATTTTAAAAAAGTAAGCCGTGAACATAAATTACCCCTTACTCCGCAGAAATTAGCGATTTTCCGGACATTAGCCTCCTCCTGTACCCACCCCGGCGTTTCCGAAATCTATCACCGCGTTAAGGAAGAATTTTCGAATATTTCTCTGGCTACGGTATATAAGAATCTAAAAAAGTTTGCGGATCTGGGATTAATTATTGAAATTCCTATTCCGGGCGATAAGCCTCGTTATGACGCCAAGTTAGATATACATAGCCACGCGGTTGATACTGCTGATGGTCGCGTCTACGATTTAGAAATTTCTACTAGCTTGCCATTACCCGATAAAATTCTCGGTAAGAGCGTTAAGCAAGCACAAATACTTTATTATTTATAACGATATTAATTATGTTGAATATAAATCAAGCCGCTCCTGATTTTAAAGGAGTTAAAGCTTATCATCAAGGCGAATTCAAAGACATCAGCCTGGCCGACTATGCTGGCCGCTGGCTTATCTTATTTTTTTATCCTCGCGATTTTACCTTCGTCTGCCCGACGGAGCTGCGAGGTTTTGCCAAACAAGAAGATGATTTTAAGGCTCTAAATTGCGATATTCTGGCCGCTTCGACGGATTCAGAATGGTCACATAAGAATTGGTTTGAGCATGACCTTACGGAAGTAAAATACCCGGTCTTAGCCGATACCACCCAAGCTATAACTCGAGCTTATGGGGTGTTAAACGAAAATGATGGTTCGGCTGATCGCGGCTTATTTATTATTAATCCCGAGGGTCAAATAAAATATATTATTGTTTCCGCTGGTTCGGTTGGCCGTTCGGTCTCTGAAACTTTACGCGTACTCAAAGCTGTCCAAAGCGGCGATCTTTGTCCATTGGAATGGCATGAGGGAGATAAGACTTTAGGTAAGGCTTAAAATCTGATAATTTTATAAGAAAGTCTCTGCTTGCAGAGGCTTTTTTGTTTGACTTCTGGTCTTTTTATGCTTTTTTATGCTATGGTAAATATATAATCAAAAATATGAATTACAATCTTCACCCCATCTTCGTGCATTTTCCCATCGCTTTCTTTTTATTGTATTCTTTGCTGCGTCTTTTTCCCTGGCCGAAAAAATTGCCGATTGTAGATTGGTATTGGCCGCGAATCGTTATTTTAGTAGCCGGTTTACTGGGTTCTTGGTTAGCCAATGTGACCGGCGAAGTAGCCAGTCATCTAGTGAAAGTTGATCGGGCGCTAGTAGAAATGCATGAGGGTTTTGCGAGTGCTTCTGTCAATATTTATGTTGTCTTGTTGATTATGGAATGTTTAATTTTTATTCAGCCGGTTTGGCTGGAAAAGATTTCTCTGCATTTTTTAAAGCCGATTTTAGTTTTTGCCCGTCGTTTAGCGGCTGAAACTTGGCTGTTTAGACTTTTAGCAATAGCTGGAGCTCTAGCGATTGCTATGACTGGCCTTTTGGGTGGAGCGATTGTTTATGGAATTTCTGCTGATCCTTTAGCGGCCCCTATTCTCAAACTTTTAAATTTGTAATTATTTATGAAAAAAAGAAAGTTAATTTTTAAATATAGTTTTCGTTTTTGGCGACGCTTGATTAATACTTGGTCATTTTTATTTTTTGCGCTGATTATTTCTGATTTTATTCATGGTAATGCTTATGAGGAAGTCTTAAATGCCGTTGCGTCTATTTATATTGGTATTTTAGCGATTTATGTTAGTAATAAAGAATTTGAGCGTTGGTATGATCATCACGAAGAGAGTCATCCCGGTGAAATATTCGTTGTTATTTGGTCGGGGCTGATTATTTCTTTATTGATTTTGGATTTTTTGTTAGGATCTTCTTATAAACTGCCGAATGCCGCTATCTCTGCTTACATTTCCGTTCTAACCATCCTGGTAATTACGAGGAAGTCTAAAGAGATGTATAGTTTACGTAAACGTAAAACAAAGTAAGAGTTATATTTTATTCTTTATTTTTAAGCCTCGAAAGAGGCTTTTTTGTTTAATCAGGCCAGCCTTTGTGATATAATTATTTTAATAATGGTAAAATTATATATCATGAAATTATTTACTAAATTCACATTTTTAGATAAACCTTATTTTCTGCTTAGTCTGATTATCCTGCTTGGTTTATTTTTACGTTGTTTTAACTTATCTCAGCCGTATTGGGGGGATGAAATTTTAAGTTTGCAGATTGTGAAGCACTATCATGCTAATTTAGCTGGCATGATCCAGTATCTGAGGATGGTCGAAGTTCATCCACCTTTGTATTATTTTCTTCTTTTTGCTTGGACTCATCTTTTTGGTTTTACAGAAGCAGCTGTCCGTAGTTTGTCTCTAATTTTTGGTTTAGCGATGTTACCTTTATCTTATGTTTTAGGTAAAGAGCTTTGGCATAATACTCGAGCCGCTTTATTATCGGCTTTAATTGTTGCCGTTTTGCCTATACAAATAATATTTAGTCAGGAAGCTAGACCTTATATTATTTTTTCTTTCTTTGGTCTCCTGTGTTTTTATTGGATTTGGCTATATTGCCATCAGGGCGACGTTAGAAGATTAATTTATTTTTCCTTAGCTGCGCTTATCGGCCTTTATCTTCATTATTCTTTTGTTTTTATTCTTGCCCCGCTATTTTTATGGTGGATAATTATGATTATTAAACAAAAGAATTTTAGTGAATTTCGCCGTGTTTTAGCTGTAATTTCTATTCTTTTTCTGGCTTTTTATTGGTGGTTATCCGACTTATTCTATAAGATTGTTCTGGGTGAATATGAGCTTTTTGGTTTATTAAGAAGCAGTAATGATTTGCGGCTTTCATCTATTTTTGAATCGTCTTTAAATCAGCTAATTTGGACCACAAAACTGCTGCAGATTTTGCCCATCGAAATATTCGCTACTATTCTGGCTAAATGTCTAATATTTTTTTCTATTCTTAAGCTAGCTAGTTATAAGGATGATAAGAAAAAAATGACTGCTTTTTTTAGTCTGCTTTTTCTAGCAGCTATTTCTTTTTCCTTATTTCTTTTTTTCCCTCAATCGCAAAATTATATCAGTATTTACGAAAAACATATTATTTGGCTATCAGTTTTATTGTCTTTGCTTATTGCTGGCGTTGCTTCTAATTTGCAGATTAAACAATCTGCCGTTTTAATCTCTTTTGTTTTAATTAGTTTTATTCCTTTCAATGCGAAGATTTTGATGAGCCGCTATACTTTTGATAAAGACAGGGCGCATAAAAATATTGCTGAACAAATAAATGAATCTTATCGGATCGGCGATATCGTTATTGATAATTTTTCTTATGATCGCAGTAATCTTAACTATTATCTTAATAGTCATATCTCTGCCTATGGCTTTTATCCTCCTCAGTTGCTTGATTGGCGCTTAGATAGCTACGTTAGTCGAGAAACTATCGGTTTTTTAGAAAATGAAGCACAGTCACGAATTTTTCCTTTTAGTGCGGCGGAACGCGAACAGAAATTAAAATATATTATCGATCAATCGGGGGCCAAACGTATTTGGCTCGCTTACGCTGATTATCAAGATTATGGTTTAAAATCCTGGCTGGATAATAATGGCTGGCGTCACGCCTTGTATTCTATTGATCGTTTTTCTCCATTAGATTTGTATGTGAAGAAATAAATGTTAATAGGATAATCAATCTTAATTTAATAAATGCTCTAATAATTTTAATATTCACTTGCACAGCCTTAGGATTTTTTAAGACACCAGAAAGCATGGCTATTCCGTGTTCAGTAAAAACTAGTGGTGGTTTTCTTGTCCCGCCCCAACTTGAAGTCACAAATTGTGATATCAAGTTGGTCGATTCTTGTTTATTACCTTGTAAAACCCCAAATTGCGATTTCCAATAGAACATTTCTTCTTTACTAAGCTGAAACATAAAATCTGACGGGAAACGATTAATATTTCTCTTGACGGCTTGATTAAGCACCATAGTTTTCACTCCATAAAGCTCAGCCAAGTCTTTATCCATCATCACCTTTCTCCCTCTAACTAAAAATATGCGGCCCATAATCAGTTCGCTTGGTATTTATATTATGTCTTGTATTTGTTGTTTATCTA